>JAYWAE010000070.1:0-6777 GCA_043782715.1 Pseudobdellovibrionaceae bacterium
CATGATCATGAGAGTCAAAAGAGGGTTGAGCGCCACGATCATGCTCACTTCGCTGGCGGGTATCCGCGCCAGCGCTTCGCTCAGTGCACCGTAGGCCACCACCGTATTAAGAGCGAGCATGATCAACAACAGCCAGTTCCAAGCGCTGACGCCGTGAAGTTCACTCAAAGTCGCGGTCGGCAATAGCGCGATCGCGGAAACGCCGTAAATCAGCAAATTAAATTGCTGCGGTTGATAGGTCTTGATCAATCGTTTTTGCAGCAGAGCAAATAAAATCCAGCTTGCGGCGGCGCCAAGAATCCAGAGATTACCGGCCATAAAGCCGTCGAGGTGGTCCCAAGACACCAGCAACTGATCCCAAAAGAAAAAGCCAAAGCCCGTCAGCGCCAGTGCCATACCGAAAACTTGCAACTTCGTCGGCAGCTCACGAAACAGGAAAATACTCGAGACCGCGAAACCAAAAGGCGCCAGCTGAATCAAAATCTGCGCGTTCGATGCCGTCGTGAGTTCGATGCCTTTCATAAATCCAAAATAATTAAATGCGATGAACAAACCTGCAGCCAATCCAGCTAGCGGCGGGCGGCGCAGAATTTCGAGCCAATGACGGCGCTTCCATGAGAATGCCCCAAGTAGCAGCGCGAAAGCAAAAACCAAGCGCATCCAAACAATCGTGCCGGAAGAAAACGCGTGCAGTGCCAGCTTCAAGCCGATGGCCAGCAGCGCCCAGCTGAGGGCGGTCGTGATGGCCATGGCAAGACCGACGGCGCGTGGACTCACAAGGGCATGGTTTCAAGGCGCCGGATACGATCTTCCAGCGGTGGATGAGTCGCAAACAGCGCTGCTAAAAAACCGCCCGGATGTCCGGAAATTTTTAACGTGGCCAGCGATTGATGTGAATCATCGACCTGTCCGTAAACCTTGCGCAGCGACCTAAGCCCGCCGAGCATGTGCTCGCGGCCTGCGAAACGCGCACCGCCCGCGTCGGCCCGGAACTCGCGCCGGCGTGAGAAGTAGCAGACCACCATGCTGCCAAATAAGCTGAGCACAAATTGCAATGCGTAGAACACCAACATCTCGCGGAACCCGCGGCGATCGTCCGAGCTTCCGGCAACGGCCCCTGCGATCAAACGCGCGGCAATCAAAACCATTGTATTGATCACACCTTGGAGCAAGGTCATGGTCACCATGTCGCCGTTGGCGATGTGCGCGATCTCATGCCCGAGCACGCCTTCGACCGCATCTTTGTCCATGTGCTGCAAAAGTCCGGTGCTGACCGCGACTAGAGACCGGCGTTTGCTCGGTCCAGTGGCAAAGGCGTTCACTTCCGGACTGTCGTAAATTCCAACTTCGGGCATGGCAGGAAGTCCAGCCCGTCTCGCGAGCTCGTGAACCGTGCTCACCAGCTCGCGGGCGCGTCCATCGTGGGTATTGGGATCGACGACCTGGACTCCCATCGTCCACTTGGCCATCTTCCGCGAAATCGCCAAATTGATCAGAGCGCCGCCCATGCCGAGGACGCTGTACCAAAGCCACAGTACACCCTGGTTTCCAAGACTGACGCCGAAGAAACCGCTGACCACGTTGAACACCACCGAGAGGGTCAACAAGATCAGTACGTTTACTGCCGCAAACAGGAAAATGCGCTTTATGAACTGCACGGGGATGTTCCTTTGGTCGTGTCCACAAGTTGTGATTGCAGGTCCAACCTGTCAAGACCCAGCCTTGTCATTTTTTACCCTGAATTTAGAATGAAAACTAGAGCTTCAGGAGACTATATGCGTCGTGAATTTCTATTCATCTCTTTCGCCGTTTTTACCTTGGTCGGAACCGCCACTTGGTTCTGGCCGCTCGCCGCCTGGTCGCTCGTGTTCTTCGTGCCGGTGTTTCTGGTCGGTTTGAACGACATGTTGCAAACCCGGCAAGCCATCCGGCGCAATTTTCCCGTAATCGGCAACCTACGCTATTTTTTCGAAATCATTCGCCCGGAGTTGCAGCAGTACTTCGTCGAATCCAACCAAAGCGGCCGACCGATTCCACGTGAGCTGCGTTCGGTGGTGTATCAGCGCGCCAAGGGGCAGACGCAAACGCAACCTTTCGGCACCCAGCTCGACGTGCACATGGAACACTACGAATGGGTCAATCACACCATCGTGCCCAAAGTTTTGAAAATGGAAGACGTGCGCATCGACATTGGCGGGCCGGATTGCAAAAAGCCCTACTCCGCCAGCGTGATGAATATTTCCGCGATGAGTTACGGCGCGCTCTCGCAAGCGGCCGTATCCGCACTGAACTTGGGCGCGAAAAAGGGAAACTTTTTTCACAACACGGGCGAAGGCGGCTTAAGCCCGTACCACCTACTCGGCGGCGATGTGTGCTGGCAGATCGGCACCGGCTATTTCGGCTGCCGCAATCAGGACGGATCTTTTAGCGAGCAGGCTTTCCAAGAGCGGGCCGTCTTACCGGTCGTGAAAATGATCGAAATCAAACTCTCCCAAGGTGCAAAACCCGGCAAGGGCGGAATATTGCCCGCCGCCAAGGTGAGCGAAGAGGTGTCCAAAATCCGCTTGGTGCCGATGGGCCAAGACGTCATGTCGCCGTCCGCACACGCGGCGTTTTCGACTCCGATCGAACTGCTGCAATTCGTAAAAAAACTGCGTGGCTTGAGTGGCGGCAAGCCAGTTGGCTTTAAGCTCTGCGTTGGCAACAAACACGAGTTCGTCGCCATTTGCAAAGCCATGGTGCAAACCGGGATCAAGCCCGATTTTATCACGGTCGATGGCGCGGAAGGCGGCACCGGTGCGGCACCGTTGGAATTCACCAATCACGTCGGTACACCGCTTGAAGACGGGCTGACGTTTGTGGTCGACGCGCTTCGCGGATTCGGAGTGCGCGAAGACATCCGCGTGATCGCGGCCGGAAAAGTGTTGACCTCATTTCACATCCTTTCACGTCTCGCGCTCGGCGCCGACATGGTCAACTGCGCGCGCGGTATGATGCTGGCCATGGGTTGCATTCAAGCCTTGAAATGCAACACCAACGAATGCCCCACGGGCGTCGCCACCAGCGATCCAAAGCTATGGAAGGGTTTGCACGTCGCAAGCAAGAGTGAGCGCGTGTATCGCTACCATCACGAGACGGTTCATCACTTCGTCGAACTGCTCGGTGCGCTGGGTTTGAATCACCCGCGCGAAGTCGTGCGCGTGGACGTCAATCGCCGTATGGTAAATGGAGTTGTGAAGACGTATGAGGCGCTTCATCCGACGATTCCAAGCGGCCTGTTTCTCGACACAAAAACCATGCGCACGATCGACGGCGAATGGCGCGAAATTCTCGACCGCGCGCAGCCGGGATCATTCAGTGCAGTAGGTCCGCGCCCCCACGTAGCTTCAGCGGTAGGCTAACTTCGGCGCAGAAGTAGATACGGTTTTCGCAAGAAAGTAGACGATTGGTACAATTGCTAGTGCCGAAAAATCTTCTTCGATAGCCTCATTCAATTTGCCACGATAATTGTCCATCCATGCGAGTGGCGATCCTCGGGCATCCACGCCCGAGGATCAGCTAAAATGAGGATAAAAATTTAAAAAATTGAGGAGAACAAACAGGGATTCACTCCGATTTTCATTTTTCATTCTCAAAAAAATTTCGGATTTATGCTATCAGCCTCGCGGCCCGGATGGCCGCGAGGTAAGCCTCTCATGGACGGAAAATATTCGCGGCCAATTTAATCAGCGAATGTCGAAGACGTGAGCTAATGCAAAAGTAAGATTTCTTAATATCCACTTTGGACGTCCAAAGTGGATATTAAGAAATCTTAGATAGTATAACTATTGATTCAACCAACTAACGCATGTGTCAGGCACATATATTCGCGTCAGCTAACTTCGGCGCAGAAGTTAACTCTTGCCCGGCAACGCGTGCGGCACCTTGCGGCCGCCAAGGCTCTTCGGCTTTTGCATCTCTTCCAAACTCATGCAGTCGATTTTCAATTCGGTCGTTCCGGCCTTCACTGTAACGCGCCCGCCGTTTTGCAATTTGCCGAAGAGAATATCATCTACTAAACGGCGCTTGATATGCTCGTCAATTACGCGGGCGAAAGGCCGGGCGCCGTAAGCCGGTTCATAGCCCTTTTCGAACAACCAGTCGATCGCGTCGGGATAGACTTCCATTGAAATCGTCTTCTTGAGCAGTTGCGCTTCGAGTTCCGAAATAAACTTGCGAATCACCTGTAGCAGGAGTGGCTTGTCGAGCGATTGGAATTCGACGATCGCATCGAGCCGGTTGATGAACTCAGGGCGAAACGTGCGCTTGATCGCATCCAGGGACATGTTTGAGCCGCGATCAGGCATGAGACCCAAGCTGCCTTTTGCGGTTTCAAATGCACCGGCGTTTGAGGTCATAATTAAAATCACGTTTTGAAAGTCGGCGGTACGGCCGTTCGAGTCGGTTAAGCGGCCTGAATCCATGACCTGCAACAGAATGTTCACCAAATCCGGATGCGCCTTTTCGACTTCGTCAATTAACAGCACGCAGTGCGGATTCTTAGTCACGGCGTCGGTGAGCAGGCCGCCTTCTTCATAGCCCACATACCCTGGGGGCGCGCCTACTAAGCGCGAGACCGCGTGTTTCTCCATGTATTCGCTCATGTCGAAACGCAGGAACTGCACGCCCATCAGTTCGCTTAGTTGTTTGGCGACTTCCGTTTTGCCTACCCCCGTGGGGCCGGCAAACAGGTAGCTGCCGATGGGTTTGAGTTCGCGGCCGAGCCCCGTGCGTGACATTTTGATCGAAGCCACCACTTTGTTGATGGCGGCATCCTGGCCGAAAATCAAGGACTTAAGTTGCTTGTCGAGGTCCTTTAATTTCTGCCGGTCGGCCGTGCTGACCGACTTGACCGGCACCTGCGCCATGCGCGCGACGGTGATTTCGATGTCCTCTACGCCGAGAGCAATCAGCTCCGGCGCAGTGGCGAAGGTGCGCGCGCGAGAACCCGCTTCATCCAAAACGTCGATGGCTTTATCGGGTAGATGGCGCTGTTGGATGTGCTTGCTCGAAAGCTCGGCGGCAGCTTTGAGCGCCTCGTCGGTAAAAGTCACATGATGAAACTCTTCATAGCGCGATTTTAAGCCGCGCAGGATTTCAACCGTCTGTTCGATCGTAGGTTCCTGCACGTCGATCTTTTGAAAGCGCCGCGCCAGCGCACGGTCTTTTTCAAAATGCGTGCGGTATTCCTTGAACGTAGTCGAGCCAATGCAGCTCAGCGATCCATCCGCTAAGGCAGGCTTAAGCAAGTTCGATGCATCCATCGCGCCGCCCGAAGTACCGCCGGCGCCAACCAGTGTGTGGATCTCATCGATAAACAGCACGGCGCCTTTTTGCGCTTTGATTTCTTTGACGACATTCTTCAATCGCTCTTCAAAATCACCGCGGTATTTCGTACCCGCAAGCAGCGTGCCCATGTCGAGCGAGTAAATCACGCGGTCGAGCAATTTGGCCGGCACTTGGCCTTGCACGATGCGCAGCGCTATTCCGTCGGCCAGCGCGGTCTTGCCGACACCGGATTCACCGATGAGCAGGGGATTGTTCTTCGTGCGCCGGCAAAGAATCTGCATCATGCGTTCGAGAACTTCTTGGCGCCCGACTAGCGGGTCGACTTTGCCGCTTTTGGCTTTCTCGTTCAAGTTCGTGCAGAAGCTCGCGAGGGCAGAGGCCTGCGCCTTCGTGTCACGCGGCAAGCCGTCGGCGGCAATGTCACTGGTACGCTCCGGCACTTTGGAGCCATGCGAGATGTGCTCGATGATGTCGAATTGCGAAACGCCCTGCTCCTCTAAATAGTAGCGGGCGAAAGAATCGGTTTCATGAAAGAGCGCGACCAGCAGGTTCCCGCTGCGCACCATTTTCCGGCCAGCACTTTGCACCTGAATGGCGGCGCGCTGGAGCAGGCGGTGAAAGGCCATGGTCAGTTCCGGCCGCCACTCGGGGTCTGCGGTCACTACGTCTTCGCTGACCAAGGGGCAGTGGCCTTTAATAAACTCTTCTAATTTATCAATGAGCAACTTTTGGTCGCAGCCGACGGCTTCGAGGATCTCTTGCGTCTCTTCATCTTTGGTGGCCAGCGCGAGCAGCACGTGCTCGAGGCTGACAAACTCGAAGCGTTTCTGGCGAGCGGATTCTAGAAGCTGATTGAGGATGCGCTCAAGCTTTGGATCCAGCATGAAAACACCTCCTATTCTTTCTCCATTATACACTTAAGCGGGTGTTTATGTCTGCGTGAAAACTCATTGACCGCATAGACCTTGGTTTCCGCCACTTCAAACGTATAAACGCCGGCTAGGCCCGCGCCTTCCGTGTGGACCTGCATCATAACGCGCGCGGATTCCACCTCAGATTTCATAAAAAACTTTTTTAACACCAGAATAACGAAATCCATGGGCGTGAAGTCGTCATTTAGCAGGATGACCCGGTAAAGGGGCGGTTTGCTCGTTTTGGGTTTGTTTTTGGTAACGACGAGTTCATCGCCATCATGTTCAGGAGGCCGGTCACCGCTCATAGTCTGGTTATATCGCAGGCGGCGGGGTGCACCAAGTTTCAAAATGAGAATCGGCAACTAAACTAAAGTCATGTTTTAAATCTACTATAGTCCTGAGTTTGATTTTCCGATGAGCCTCAAGAGAGAATGATCGAGTCAATCTAATCCATTATTGGGGGTACGTATTATGAAGGTTTCTGTCAGCAATAATAAAGGCTTCTCGCTCGTCGAATTGATGGTTGTCGTGGCCA
>JAYWAE010000071.1:0-6756 GCA_043782715.1 Pseudobdellovibrionaceae bacterium
TCTACTCTAACTTTAACTGTACTCTAACTTTAACTGTACTCTAACTTTAACTGTACTCTAACTTTAACTCTAACCAGCCCTTCCCCTGCTAGTAGAGCGACTCAATAACATCCCTATACCGCTCATCTGCTACCCTTCGTTTCACCTTCAGCGACGGCGTAAGTTCTCCGCCCTCGATGGTGAAGTCGTTGGGGAGAATGGCGAACGACTTGATAGTCTCGAAGCTGGCGAGTTGAGTGTTGGCTTGGGCTACGATCTTGCGCACATACTCTCGCATCTGCGGCGACTGAGTCAGCGATTTGTAGTCGCGGAAGACCCAGCCGTTGTGCCGGGCCATGTTTCTCGCCGCCACTTCGTCGAGCGTGAGCAGGGCTACGACATACTTTTTGCGATCGCCGTGGATGAGGGCGTTTGAAATCAAGGGATCGAGCTTGAGCAGACCTTCTAACTTCTGGGGGGCGACGTATTTGCCACCGGAGGTTTTAATTAAATCTTTTTTGCGGTCGGTGATGCGCAAGAATCCGTCACTGGTCCATTCACCGATGTCGCCGGTGTGAAAGTAGCCTCCGTTAAAAGATTTGTCGCCGTCTCCGGAGTCTTTGTAATAGCCGGGTGTGACCACATCGCCCTTGACCAAAATTTCACCGTCATCCGCCAGCTTGATCTCAACGTGACTGAGTGGGCGGCCGACGCTGCCGAAACGGAAGGCGGTAGGCGTGTTGCTGGTGATGGCGGCCGTGGTTTCGGTGAGGCCGTAGCCTTCGAGCACCAAGATGCCGGCGTCGTTGAAGAACTCGGCGATCTTCGGCTCGAGCGGGGCGCCGCCGCTGACGGCGAAACGTAGCTTGCCACCGAGTCCCTCGCGCAGTTTGCCGAACAAAAGCCGGTTCAGCAGCGCGCGCTTGGCCCAGCGCAAGCCGCCGCCTTCGAGCCAGTGGAAAACTCCACGGCGTAACGGGTTACCTTGGATTTCAGTCATGATGCCGGCGAATATTTTTTCGAAAATGCGTGGAACACCGATGATCGCGGTGGGTTTGGTGTCGCGCAGATTTTGCCGCAGCCGATCGGTGCTCTCAGCGATATTGAGTGTGAAGCCGATGTACGTGTGCAGCCAAAGCTCCACTCGTCCCATGACGTGGGCATAGGGGAGAAAACTGAGGGTGGAGTCTTGCGTGGAAATCGGGAAGGCTTGGCCGATGGCTTCGACTTCCGCCAGAATTTGGCGATGGGTGAGGCGCACTCCTTTCGGTTCGCCGGTGGTGCCCGAAGTGTAAACAAGAGTAGCTAAGTCCTCGAGCTTGGCGGCGCGCAAGCGCTGCATGAAGAATTCTGGCCGGCTTGCCGCCTTGGTGGCGCCCTGACTTAGGAAATCGTCCCACGCCAAAAGCGAAGCTGTGGGCTTGAAATCTTCCGCTGGTTGAATGACAATCACTTTTTCAACGGTTTTGCAGCGTTTAGCGATGGCTTCCCATTTGCGCAATTGCGCTTGATCCTCAGCCACCAACACGCGCGCGCCGCAGTGATTGAGAACATACTCAATCTCCTCAGGCCGGCTGCTTTGATAAACGGGCACCGTGACGGCGCCCATACCGAGAATGGCGAAGTCGAGGGCGGCCCATTCCCAGCGCGTATTGGCGAGTATGGCCACGCGGTCACCGGGCTCCACACCCAACGCATCGAGTTCGACTGCCGCGGCCTCGCTGCGCCGGAAATACTCTTGCCAGCTCAGATCGAGCCAGGATTTGTGACGGCGAAAACGAATGGCCACCAGATCCGAGGGGCGCTCGCGCGCGGTCAGAAAATGATGCGTGATCGGCTGCTTGGTCATGAGCACGATCTAACACAGGTGAGCAGTACGGGTCATTATTTTTGCGAAGGATCGCCGCTCGGCACGCGCAGGGATTTGCGCGGATTGAGTTGCACGGGTTGCTTCTTGTCGACGGGCAGATTGACGGTGACTTCATCCGCCGACAAGCCGTTTTTGGTTTCGGCGCGAATGTGCAGGGGAATATTGGCCATCACGGGTAAGTCACGGATCGGGAAGCGGCCCGTGACCAATTTGCCGTTGATGTAGATGACGGCATCTTGCGGCGGGAACACGTCGATGTCCAGATAGGCGACGTTGGATTTGGTCAGATTGTAAGTGAAGCGGTGGCCGAGCTGTTCGTGCGTAAGATCGCGCTGCTTGTATTCGGCGAAGCCATGCTTACGCAGGCCGAGTGAAAATTTTCCGTTGGTCGGCACTTCAATACGCGAAGGAGTGATCATGCCGGTCTCTTTGTCGTTGATCAAAATTTGCGCGCCGGAGGGATTGCTAATGACCAATACGGCCGAAGTCGCTTCCGGTAATTGCGGGGCCGGCTGCGGCAGCTGCCGGGGCTGCGGTTGAGCCTGCGGCTGTTGCACTTGAACGGCCGGTCCCGGCCCAGGAGTTGGGTCGACTGGGTTGGTACCTGACTGATTCGGTTCTGGATTCTGTACTTGGTATTGGTCATGGCAGCCCGGCGTTCCAGGCTGGCAAGCGGTCTGCCGGCGGGCGACGCCGAGGGCGTCGTGCAGGGTGCTTAAATAGGGATCTGTTTTTTCAATCACCGGTCCCATGATGGGTGTGAAATATTTAACTAAATAAGAATACACCGCCGTGCATAGGAGCGCGAAGACGATGAAGGTCGCGACGCGGGCCGTGCCGCGTTTCTTCGGTTGGACCGCCGGACCTTGGCGATAGCGGCCTTGCGTGCGCGAGTTGTAAGAGCGCGCATTGAAGGAGGGCTGGCTGACTTCCTCGGTCTCGATCCCGCCGGTTTTGGATTTGGCGATATCGCTCTCGAGCGCGATGGCCAAAGCCTTCTCGTCAAACACGAGGCTATTGGCGGCGGCGCGGGGAGTTGGGAGTGAATTTGGATCCGTGCGTGTGGCTTGCGGAAAGTCGCCCGTGTGCGTGCCCACATTGGTGACCGAGGTGGCTTCGCGCGGCCGCGTGTTGACGGATGGAATGGAGCGAGCCTGCGTGTTCGGAAGCGGCGGAACGGTCGAGCTCGAGTCCTCGCTGGGATCTTGGCTAACGGAGATTCCGGAATTGGACTTCTTGCCGGTGGCGGAGCCGCTCGGATTGGAGTCTTGGTCCGAGACCACGAGCGAGTTGGTGCTCGTGTCGAGCAGCGAAGTGCGGTCGTCGAAGTTAGCGGTAGGGGGGTAGTTGCCGCTGCCCAGATTCATTTTAGCGTATTCGACCAGACGCTTTCTCAGCGAGAGAATTTCGTCGGCGAAGACGGACTTGATGAACACGGCGAAGTCTTGCGGGCTGAAGTCAGGATACTGGCGGTTGAGAAAGCGATTGAGATCGCGATGCAGAGCCGCGCCGGTCTGATAGCGTAGATTGCGGTCGCGGGCGAGCGACTTTTGCACGATGCGCTCGAGCTCGGTGTGGATGTTCGGATTGATTTTGCGCAGCGAAGGGATTTGGCAATCGCGAATTTTGCGAAGCGTGTTGATCTCGTTGTTGGCGACAAACAGGCGGTCGTTGGCCAGCAATTCCCAGAGCACGATGCCGAGTGAAAAAATATCGGTTCTCAGATCGACCGGCTGCCCTTCGGCTTGTTCCGGGCTCATGTAGCCGAACTTGCCCTTGAGGGTTCCGGCCCGTGTCGTTTCGATTTGGCTTTCGGCTTTGGCGATACCAAAGTCGACGATTTTGGTTTCACCTTCGAAGCTCACCATCACATTTTGCGGGCTCATGTCCCGGTGGGTGATGTTGAGCGGTTTGCCGGTGGTGCCGTCGATGCAGCGGTGGGCGTGATCGAGCCCGGCGCCGACTTCCTTGATGATGTAAATGATTTGATCGATGGAAAATTGCAGGCCGCTTTTTTTCATCTTGTTCAGGATCTGGCGAAGGTTACGGCCCTCGACATAGTCCATCACTAGAAAAAATTGGCCCTTCTCGACGCCGAACTCGTGAATGCTGACGATGTTACTATGGCTGAGATTGATCGCGATCTTGGCTTCATCCTTGAACATTTCGATGAATTCAGGACTGTCGGCGTATTGCGGGAGAATGCGTTTTACGGCGAAGAATTTTCCGATGCCGCCGGCGCCTGAGCCACGTGCAAGGAACACTTCGGCCATACCACCGGTGGCCAACTTTTCCAAAAGTACATACTTGCCGAACGATTCAAATGAGTGCGACACATTAATAATTTCGGAATCTTAGAGGGTGAGCTTGAACTTTTGCGGCCCTGTTCTACAGTATTTGTATGTTGTGGATTGGAATCACGGGACCTATGGGCAGTGGCAAGTCGACGGTCGCGCATTTGCTGCGCCAGATGGGTTTTGAGGTGCTCGACGCCGATGCCGTCGCGCGCAAGGTCCTTGGTCCAGGAACGGCCGGCGAGCGCGAAGTGCTCAGGACCTTTGGCGGGCAACTGCAAAAACGCGGCGGTCGCCTCGATCGGCGCGCGCTCGGGCGCTTGGTGTTTGGCGACCGGGTAAAACTGGCAAAACTCGAAGCCATCATTCATCCTTTGGTGCGCGCGGAGGTTACGGAACATAAAAATCGCTTGGCTGCGCGCGCGGTCCCGGCGGCGTTTTACGACGTGCCGTTGTTGTTCGAAAAGAATATGCGCGATCAATTCGATCTGGTGTTGGTGGTCAGCGCCGCCATGGATCAGCGTGTAACGCGTTTGAAAACCCGCTCGCAGCTGACCGATGAAGAAATCGAGGAGCGCACGGCCCATCATTTGCCGGCAGAAGTGAAAGAGGCGGCGGCGTCGGCCGTGATTCGCAACGATGCCGGATTGCCCGAACTCGAAGTCAATCTGCGGCGGGTTCTGCTGGCATTGAAAATCCCGCAACCTCTTACCAGCCGCGGCTGACGCCGAGTGTACCCTCGATCAGAATTTTGGATCCGGCGAGCACTTCGGCCTCCAAGCGGAGCGAGTACGGATTCCAAACCGTGTACTCGATGGCGGCTGATCCACGTAAATAAAAATTGGCGAATTTGGTGAAGGTCGCGAGGGCTTCTTTACCATTGAGGCGGACGTCGAGACCGGCTTTGACTGAGGGGCGAAAATACCCACGTTCCCAATAAATCCAGCGCGCTCCGGCATGAATGTGGCCGACACCCTCGCCTTGCAAATCGGCGCCGGCTTCCAGTTTGGGCGCTAGGAATTTAGGAAACATGTATTGAAAACCCACGACAAAATCTTGTGGTTGGCTGAGTTTAGAGGCTTCAGTGGCGACGCCGAGCCGGAAGGTGAGCTGCTGCTGATACCCGTAGTAGCGCGCTTCGGGTGGCACCAAGCGCTCAGCGGGCAGCGGTGGTGGCTGAGAGATTTGCATGTTTTCAGGCGGTGGCCCATCGGGCCAGGGCTCGACTCGCGAGCTATCGTCGGGCGCTTGATTCTGCGGAGCGGCCGAAGCGATTCCGCTGCATAAAATCAAGACGATGGTCGCACTGACAAAGATCGTGAGCTTCGGCATTGTGGAATAAGAATAGCGCAAACTCATTTGCACACGGTAGGGAATTTCAAAATGCTTTCAGTGCGTTCACTCCTTTGTCTGGGCTGGCTCGTTGGAACACTCGCGTTCAATCCCACTTTCGCCCATGGGGTTCCGGTCAAGTCGCTCGACTTCACGATTCATGAGGAGTACACGAGCACGCGCGCGCTCGGTATGGGAAACGCGTTTGTTGCCGTGGCCGACGATCATAGCGGTTTGTTTTACAATCCGTCGATGCTCGCGATGCGTGAGGATGGGCACTTGCGCATGTTCGTTCGCGGCGGTACCGACTCCAAGAGTCCGGGTCTGTTCAAAGAAATCAAGAAGGCCGGTAGCGACGCGAAAGCTTTGCCCGAGGATCAAAAGGCCACACCGTATGTAAATCTGATCCAAAGCCATTACGGCGACAATTTTTACTATCGTATCCCGACTGTGGGCATGGTTTGGGCGCGGCCGGGTTGGGGGTTCACTTTTATCCCGGCCGATCTTTCGCTCGACATCGGTGTGCACCGGCAGATCGGACCGATGCTCAACATCAACATGTACCTCGATTCCACGCTCGGTTTTGGCTACGCCAAAAAGACCAATTGGTTTGGAAATAATAATGAGACTTCTTGGGGCATGTTGCTCAAAGCCGTGCACCGGGTTTATGTGGGACAAGCGCTCTCGGCGGGCGCGATGGCGGACGGGAAGAGTGTGTTTGACACGCGCGACGCCAATGAGGGGCTGACCGGTGATGTGGACGTGGGGACGACTTGGAAAATTCCCGTGAACCACGGATTTTTTCATTACCTGCAGCCGACGTTCGCGATTGTCGGGCGCAATTTGGTCGACTACGGATTCAAAACCAATTTTCATTTCATTGATAAACATTCCAGTGAACCGCCGAAACTGGGCCGCCGCTTCGACTTCGGAACCAAATTCGATCTGCCTAAATTTTGGGTTTTCGATCCGCACTTGGCCTTCGACATCCGCAACGTCGGCCACCCCAACTGGACCTGGAAAAAGGGATCGCACGCCGGCATGGAGCTCTACTGGAAAATGTTCAACTGGTGGAAAGGCCACTGGGCTATGGGCATGAACGAAGGCTACTGGACCGCCGGCTTCGGCGCCCGCCTAGCATGGTTCCACCTCGATCTAGTCTCCTTCGGCGAAGAAGTCGGCACAAAATCCCAACCCCAAGAAAGCCGCCGCTACATGATGGAAATGGCCTTGGATTTTTGAAGGTGCCTGGAAATTTCCTAGTAACAGCGCGTAAAAAAA
>JAYWAE010000072.1:0-6746 GCA_043782715.1 Pseudobdellovibrionaceae bacterium
GCCAGGCTTTGATCAAACTTAATTTGCCGTCGGTAAAATTCAAAATCGGATTTGGC
Organism: Pseudobdellovibrionaceae bacterium; assembly: GCA_043782715.1. Classification (GTDB taxonomy): domain Bacteria; phylum Bdellovibrionota; class Bdellovibrionia; order Bdellovibrionales; family UBA1609; genus JALHOQ01. The sequence continues at coordinate 57 of JAYWAE010000072.1, forward strand.
TCGAGCAGCGTCCAGGAGGACAGAGCCGCGCCGTCTTGACTGAGGAAAGCGCGCGCGATCTTTCCGCTGCCGCCGCCGATCTCCAGCACATTTACGGGATGGTAGCGTCCGATGAATTTGCAAAAGGATTCATTGTGATCTTGCCAAGTTTTGCCAACGGCGTCGTTGTGATTTTCGTCATACAGTTGAGCGAGCGGAACCAGCTTTTCGAGTTGGATGGTTCCGCAAGCCCTGCATATCACCCAAGTCATATCCAGAACGCAGTCCAGGTTGCGGCCCTGCGTGGTGCACGACATGCGGATTGGAAAATTTTCGAAGCTGTAGAGAGTTGTGAATTGAGTTTGCGCGCACGTGATGCAGGATTTTCTTGCAAGAGAACTCATCGCTTGCATTTTGGATCCCAAGCTATCCGCATTCATCGGGAAACCTCTGCAGTGGCGCTCCCTTGTTTGGCGCGACGCAACTCAAGTCCGGATACATAGTCCAACCAAGTTGGTGGCAGGTTTGTTCGCGCCAGCCCTTCGGAACAGCGGCGTCAAATACGATCCAGGTCAGCGGCACACAGCGTGCGAGTCGTTCGAGATTTTGCACGGTAGCCGATTCTCCCGGCAAAGCGTTGAGATACTCGATGCTCGGCGGGAATTTTTGCAGAAGAAAGCTGACCCGGGATTTATTGAGCATGGTATTGAGCACAGCACAGTCGCTGCCGCGCATGCGCTGAATGTATTGGTAAAAGGGTACATTCACGACGTATTGATTCATAAAGGGAAAATATAGCCCGGCGCCGCACGCCCCTTGGTCACGCTGAAGGGATTGTATTTTGGGCCGCATTGGAGCCATGGGCATGTCTTGCACGAGAGGTGGGTAACCCATAATCATAAGGGCGGGAAACACGCCGGGATACTGCAGCCACTTGCGCCAGCGGATATTGGACGCTAACAAAAAACCAGTCATCATGAGCAGGGCAAAATGAACGCCGATTCCCGCGCGTGAGGGTACGCGGATTTGCGAAACCAGCTCGTGCAACCAATACGAGAGTCCAGCGCCGGCAAAGGGGAAATCCGGGCCCATTGAGAGCCAAAACGTGATGCCCGCAAAGATCGTGAAGAATATCAAATTGCGCTGGGTCGGGGAGTCACTTTTGAATTTTCCGCGTGCCAAGCCAACTAAGGCAGCCGCCGCCAAAATTAAAATCGCCCAGCGTATTCCGTTGCTGCGTTCGTGCGTATTGCCGTTGCCGATATTTTCGAGAACATGGTTGTTGATTGACTCGCGTAGCGGATTTGGATCCTTCGCGGATTGTTGCAGGCTGATGTCCCCGCTGAAGTAGTCGATGGGATGGGCAGCGTAAACGGTGAGAAAGGGATGGGTTTGGCCGCCGACATTTTCGCCACCGGCGGGAAGAGATTTTTCGCGCGAGAGACGGGCTTCTTTGGGCACCGGACAGGCGAAATTGAAGGCGAGAAACGCCATCGCCGGTAAAAGCGCGACCACCAAACGCTTAGAGAGCGTACGCCAGTTCTCACGCATCTCGGGTTGCAGCGCGAAAAAGAGCAAAAACAGCGGTGAAAGAAACAAGCTGGTGGTGACGAAATAATGCGCCACAGTCGCCGAAAGCAAAAACGCCGCGCTGGCGAATCCGGTCGAACGCCAGCTCCGGCCGCGTACCACTAAGAAAAGACCCAGAAAAATCAACGGAAGATGATAAGTGCCCGACATCGCCATATGTGTCTTGGCCCGCGCCCGTGTGAACACACAAAAAGCCCAAGCTATCGCGAGTCCCGACGCGATCGACCGATTCCACAGCAAGTAACGCGCCAGCGCATACATCGTCATCGCATTGAGCATAAGCACGATGAAGACGAACGCCGTCGAAATCTGTTCGATCGGGACGAACGGCGATAGCAGAACCACGACCCAGCGCTCGTTCCACGGCAACCACTGCGCCATGCCGAACTCCGGATCGTAGTTGTCGACATAAACCGCGCCGTAAAGGAGATAGCTGGGGTGTTTGTGGAAGGTGCTAATGATTCCGTCATAGAGGAACGGCAGCGTGGCCGGGTCGGTGTCGTCACTCATTACGGTGTCCGTACGGCCGTCAAAGAGCGCCGCACTACCCGGGTAAAGGTAAGCGTAGGTGAGCACGGCCAGCGCCAGGAAAAGCGCTATGGGCATAAGAACTTTACTCATCTTTGCGACCGGCCAGCTCAAATTTTCACCCAGATCGTATAGTAATTGATGTCCATCAACTGCCGGTACTTGGCATATTTGGAAAGAATTTGGCGCAAGGCCATGTGACCTTGATAGCGAATGTCTTGCGTGTAGTCGTCCGGTTCTCCGGGGATGTAGGGGATCATCTTCACTTCAAAATAAATATCCGGAGCACCAAATTTTTGAAAGTAGGCGTCATATTGCTCCAGCATCCCCGGAAGTTCAAAGGAGTGAGCGTAGACGGAGCGCGAGTGAATTTTCAAACGCGACTGCAGGTAGGCCATGGGATAGGTCGGGCTAAAAATCGTTTTCCCATATTTTTCCGCCTCCGCCAAACCCGCCTCGACGGCGCCGACAAAATCTCTGCGTTCATTCCAAGTTACGATTCCTGCCGCCGGCCCACTTTTGACCACGACGGTTTCTCCCATAAAGGGGGCGTCCAAAATGCATCCCGTGTAGGTGATGACCGCGAAAATAAAAAGCGTCATTACGACCGACCACTGCGAACTCGGCCGGCCAGAAGCCGCGATGGCGAAAAGAGTGAAAACCGTCGAGATTAGAGTGACGATCGGACTGGAGTGGAACGTCGCACCGCTGATCCAGGCGATGACCGGAGCCATGAGAATCATCGTCACCACGATGAGATAGATTTCGTAATGTGCAGTCGATTTTTTGCGAAACTGCAAGACACTGTAGAAACTAAAAAGCGAGACCAGCGAAATCAGCAGAATACTGAAAACCGGGTACACGGGTCGCCAATTGGCATAAGTGAGATAGCTGTAGATAGCGATAAGAGTAAGTTCGAAAGGGATTTTTTTGCGCACCATAATACTGGCGACGACCATACAAAACGCAGGCAGCCATCCATTCGCGAAAAAGCTGAAGTGGATCGGCAAGTAGGCCATTTTGATTACCCATGTCCGGGCAAAATCAAAACCAATATGGTCGATCGAAGCGGAGAATTTGAAACTGTCCAGCAAATTTTCCCAGCCATAGGACAAGAGCCAGACAAAAATAATTCCGCTCGTGACCGTGGCCCCGGCGAAAACGCCGGTCATTCGGCGCGCTAGTCCATTTCTCAATTTCGGGTTGAAATAGGCACCGGCTGCCAAAACGAGGACGAAAAGAACCGCAGCCAGAATCATGGTGGCATAAACTGACATCGAAATGGCGAGGCAAAATCCCGAGAGCCAACTCCACCGCCGGCCCGGTCGTTTGCCCGAGATCAGGAAACAGAGAAAGCTCAGTGTCAGAAAGCCCGTTCCCATCGAGCAATAGTTGACCGTCGTGCTGAGGCTCAGGGTGTAAGCGAAGAAAAGACACGAGGAGAGACGGGCGGCTATCTTGTTTTCGGGGAAGAGATCCGCGAGCGTCTTGTAAAATGCGATGGCGATTCCCAAATAGATGAGCCAGTACAGAAACCGGCCGAACATGATCAAGCCGTAAAACGAGCCAACAAGGTAAACGTACAGCTCCATAATGGGCGATATGTACAGATCGGCAATCTGCTGAATGAAGGGTTCATTGACGAAGGGCTTCCCCCCCAGGGAACTCATGACCGCGGCGCCCAAGTACTGAATTTCATCGTGATAGTTGATTCCGAGAAACAGCTTACAGAAAGTGAGGAACGCGAAAAGGATAAAGAGCCAATACGCCCGGCGTTCGGTGATCACGTCGCCCCCCGCCCCTTCCACCTCTTACAACCCACCTTGAAGATTCCGCGGATGGTTCCCAACCCGTAACTCAGCACCACCGCCACGTGCAGAGGCGAAAGGCGGAGGAATTCTCCCATGGACTGCGCGAAGAGCGCGGCCGAAAACAGGAGCAGGGCGAAGAGAGCCCCCATCGCTCCCAACCCGAGCGAAGGCGAGCGGATGACGAGCACCGCATCGCAAGCGAGAAGCGCGAGCCCCGCGAAGTAGACCGCCGACCATTTACCCCAGCGTTCGAAGACATGATAGTCGGCGAAGGTCGTGCCTCGGTGGTCGAACAAATACCAGAGAAAGTCTTTTAACTTCTGCCGCGGTTCCCAATAAATAAAAAAGCGGCTGTCCCGGTAAATTGGACTGAGCTTGGTCAAATCATAAAGCAGGGCGGTGTCGTCGGAAATCAAACCCGTGCTCAAATAGGGCTCGCACACCCGCAGGAAATAATCCGTGCGGCAGGCGATCGCCGTCGTTCCCGTAGAGTGCTGAAAATAGTTTTCATAGGTAATCAAAACCCCATGCTGCTCCTCGATGTGCGTCTTGCGGAATAGGGTCTCATGCGACCGCTTCCAGTACAGATTGAAAATGCTCTTGCTGGGATCGATCTTGAGCGTGCCCATGACGGCTTCGTGTTCGTTCAAGAAGCGCGCGAGTTGTTCGCCGAAGGCCGGCGGCAATTTGATCCGGGTGTCGAGAAATAAAACGAAATGGCTGCGCACCAGTCGCGCGCCCGCCAGCCGCGCCTCGAACCGGCCTCGGTTTTGCGGGAGCGAATGCACTTTGGTGATTCCGCGCCGATCGCCGCCGATCGCCCAGCGGCGGACGGCCTCGACTGTGCCGTCGGTCGAGCCGTCATCGATGACGACGATTTCGGACAACATCCCGTAGAGAGTGTTTTCGGTGATCGAAGCCAGCAGCTCGACCAGATACCCGCTCATGTCCTTTGTGGGTATGACCAAGCTCAAGGACTTTGCCGGCACCAAATTTTCACGCTGATTGTCCACGGACCTTCCGGCTTTCGCTCGCTTGCATTGATCAATCAATCATCCATCAAAGCGTAATGTGAAACAACCTGAACCTAGGGCAAGTCGAGTGGAGCGGCGATCCCAAATCACTACTTTGGCCCCGCCATTTTTTATCCCTAAGCGCAGAATTGAATATTAGAATTTGAGATGTGCGGCCAGGTTCCGCGGAGGAAAAATGGGGAGAGTTCTTTTAATAAACCCGTCTTATTTACGTACGTACGGTGCCAATCAAGCCGGAATCGCCAATCCCGTCTATCCCATCCTCAGTTTGGCATGCTTGGCCGGCATCGCGAAAGCCGGCGGACACCATGCCGAGATTTTGGATCTCTCGTACCGGCCCTACGAGCCGGAAATGCTCAGAGCCAAAATCATTGAGTTCCGGCCCGACGTAGTTGCGATAACTGCCACCACGCCGTTGATCAACCAGCTCAAGGACATTTCGTTTTTGGTCAAAAGTATTTCCAAGGACATTATGGTGATCGGCGGCGGCGCCCATCCCTCATCGCTCCCGATCGCGACGATGAAGGAGTCGGCCCTCGACATGGTCATTTTTGGAGAGGGGGACATCACCTTTCAAGAAATCCTCGCAGGTAAATCTCCGGCCACGATTCATGGAGTGGTTTGGCGCAGCGGCGAACAGCTGGTGCAAAATCCACCACGGGCGCTGGTTCACGATCTGGACAGTTTGCCCATGCCGGCTTGGGAGCTTTATCCGATCGACGTGTACCGCGACCGCATCACGCGCATCATTTCGCGCTTTCCTCCGATTTCGACGGTGGAATTTTCGCGCGGTTGCGTTTTCACCTGTGATTTTTGCGGCAGCAAACAAACAATGGCTAAAGGTTATCGCAAGAAGTCCCCCGAGCGTTGCGCCGAGGAGCTCGAGGTTCTCTACAACCTCGGGTATCGTGAAGCGCTATTGACCGATGATATTTTCACCAGTGACAACAACTGGGCGATCGCGGTTTGTGAAGCGATCAAAGCCCGCGGCGTTAAGATGGCGTGGACCTGCACCAACGGAATCCGGGTCGACAGCGCCAATGTGGAGCTGTTTCAAGCCATGAAAGAGGCCGGTTGCTACCGCGTGCATTTCGGCTTTGAAACCGGCAACGACCGCGTGCTCAAAGCCTTCGGCAAAGGCGGGCGTGCAACACTCGAGCAGGGTCTGGTTGCGGTCAAGCACGCGCGTGCTGCGGGACTCGAAACTTGGGGGATGTTCATGGTCGGACTCTCCGCCGACGACGAGGAGTCGATGAAGGACACCATCAAATACGCATGCAGCATCGACGTGGATGTAAAAAAACTCGGCATCACGGTTCCTTTCCCAGGCACACCCATGTTCAAGGAGTTGCATGAACAGGGGCGAATTAAGTCGTACGACTGGGACGATTACAACGTCTACAACGAGGCAAGCGCAGTCTTTGATCACCCCAAATTGTCTTGGGACGTGGTACGCGCCTATTACAAAAAAGCGTACCTCGATATTTATTATCGCAGCCCGCGCTACATTATGCGGCGCTTATGGCGCAGTCTAAAGTCGGGTGATTTATTTCACGACCTTTACTTCGGAACTAAGTTTTTCTTCATGTTGCGCAAGCCCGCCGAAGTATCGGCAAAAGAGGGCTATGCGTATGAGCATTTGTGGCGGCCATTGACCGTGCCCCCGTCGCAGCTGGACCAGCGCGATTATCAGACTGCTAAGAATAATAGTTGGAAAAAGAGTCCGGACGCAAAGACCGCCTAGGCCG
>JAYWAE010000073.1:0-6712 GCA_043782715.1 Pseudobdellovibrionaceae bacterium
GTACTAATGACTAATGCCTACGTCCGTTTCGGCGGACGGGTCCAATGCGGTTAGATTGGCGGCGGAATCCTGCCAATCTAATAAGATAGCAATCTTGACCGAAGCGGACGGAAAGGCAGGCGGCTGGGCTTAGCACCGATCCTGTGGCGTTGGGCGTCGAGTTGGGATACAAACCGAGAATGCTTATAATCAGACCCACGGCGAGCCTCGCAAAACGAATGAAAGTGAAGATTGGGACCATCACGGCCAGGTCCACGACCCGATTGGGCGACTGGTACGCTGTGGATTTAGTCTTAAATCGTCGTCAATTCATTCTTGCGGTCAGCTCCGAATCCAGAATTGCCGTCGTTGTGCCTGCAGCTCCCTATTCCACATTTCCTTCTCGGCTTCCAGTAGCCGTTGCCGATGTTTTGGTCTCGATGCAAGTGACTGCGGCAAATATCGCATCTGAAGTTAATGAGATGCAGGACATTTTCCTCGCAAAAACAGAAAGTCGCTCAATCATAGGCTCGATGAATGACTACAGGAAACATCTTGAAATGATGGCTGAGTTGGGACGGCTAAATATTGACCACCCTCATATGATGTCGTTGAGACTTAGCGGAACGCCTTCACTTGTGATGCCGGGAGTATGGCCACAAAAAGTGACAATGAAATTGTTCGGCCAACCAGAGCAGCCACCGGCCAAAATGGTGGGCAACCCGTTTAAGAAGCCGAGCTTGGTTCTTGTGAAGTAGGCTTCAAGCTAAAAGGCACTATTAACTCGCTCATCTAACGCCGAAGGCTCCAAAACATGCGCCATGCTGATGGGAATGAACCCAGGCCGACCAGAAACCCACATTAGACCGCGCCGGCACACGACAAGGTTTGATTCCTTTGCTATACACCGGCCCCGTTTTGAAATTTGAATTTCATAAGCAAATTAAGTGGTTCCCGTGACTTTTTGGGTCTTGGACTTTTGCGAGAGCGACGCCTTTGCCACTACTGGCCTGCGAGTTATGGCTCATGCCCCTCCAGAAAACGCACGAGCGCAGTACCAAAAACGAAAAAAATCGCCTGCTCGCTTGAACGCTGGATTTTCTTCGAAGCGACAAATCGGCCTGTGAAAGTGATTCGAGGCAATTCTGGGGGACCCCAAAATCGTGCGGTCAAAAGTCATCGCCCTCCAAAATGGGTGCGCGATCATTGCCACGCGAATAGTCGAGAACGACTAAAACCTGTTGGTTCTAGATAGATGATTGCGGCCCGCCAAAAACGTCACCGACAACGCGCAAAGTAGCGAGTCTTGGAGGCCACAATTCATCAGATCAAACGTATACGGAACGGGAGCGGCATCTACATTGCTCAATAGGTCTTCGAACCAATCCGTATTGCGAGGCCTCAATGAAGATTAATGATCTATTAAGACGATTTGTCATACTTATGGTCATGGCCAGCCTAACCGCCCAATCGGCCCCAAGCTTTGGTAACTCGATCGATCAAGATTTTGAAATAGTCAAGGAGCTGCTTTTAAAATTAGGCTCAGCTGATAAAAAGCAAGCGAGTGCCGCCGCCGAAACTCTGGGTGGATATTCTTATGTTGAAGTGTCAAAGGCTCTTCTTAAGAGAACATCGAATGAACTATCTTCTTCGTCGCCAAATTCATTTGTAGTCGGTAACTCGATCAAATCTTTAAAAAAATTAGCAACACAAAGCGATGTTGAACAGCTCAAAAAAATAAAGTCCCAGCTTGAAAATCTCATCGAGAAGGGAGCTGCTAATAAATCTTTCGCCTATATTCTTTCGCTCGTTGAAGAAACCATTCAGGAGGCATTGCAACGCGAAAGCTCGAGCCTTCTAACTCTAATCCCACCAAAAGCCAGAAGCTCTAATCCATCCGACCTTGGTTCGTTGGCAAAAAAGCGAACCTTAAGACAAGAGCTGGACGAAAAAGTGATGAGTGGCGATGGCCAACTGTCCCCTGACGATATCAACGAATTTTATGTAGCAACTAGCAATTTTTTAAGTGATGAAATTTTAGAGCAAATCAAAAGGAATGAACAGTTTGAAATCTATGGTCGGGACAAGGAAGCACAAGCCGCAATTGATACGCTAACCAGAGAGAAAGGAAAGAATCCAATTCTTGTTGGGCCTCGCGGAGCTGGCAAAACGACTATCGTTCAAAAGGTGGCCAGAATAATACTTGAGGATCAATTGCCCGGACATGTGGTCTTCCAAAATGAACTGTCGGGCGCTTTTATGATTGAAACGACGCCTGCGCGAATTTCGCGACTCGCGAAAGCCAATGACAATAATTCTCAAGCCGCCGCTGTTGAAAAATACTTTGATGTGATATTGAAAATTGAAAGGACGATGGGACTAAAAATTGTCGTCTTCATCGATGAGATTCACACATTTGGACCGGGTCAAGTCGAAGCCTTAAAGCCCTATCTTGACTCACGCACTCGCGCTATTAAATTGATCGGCGCCTCAACAAGCGTGGAGTATCAAAATGCGTTCAAGAGCAACCCTGCTATTCAAAGACGATTTGATACCATCGGAGTTAGTGAACAGTCTGTCGAAGAAGTAAAGAAAATTATAATGGCCTCGGAGAAAGTTCGAACAGAAAAGCGCTATGGATTCAAAATAAGTGAAGAGGCCATTGATACCATTGTTCACAACGCCAATCGTGTCTATCCGGACACCTCCCTGGTCGATGCTTCGGCTAAGATGTTAATGACATTGTGTTCAGCGGAGGCGCGGTTGCTGGAAAGGCAAAATGTCACCCATTCGATTGAAATTACAGAATCGATGGTTTATGGGTTCATTCAGAGCAAACTTGGCTACCCGGTCAACCCTCTCGACGCAAAAGCAATTCAGAAATACAAGGAGGATTTGCTAATATATTTGAATGAAGAAGTGCTTGGGCAGGAAGGAATGGTTGGTGATGTCACTAACGAATGGATTCGCTTACTTAAAAATGGTCAAAAAGGAGTTCGCACGGTAGTGATTCTTGGTCCTACTGGCGTTGGAAAGTCTCAACTTGGTAAAGCCTTGGCAAAAAAGGTATTTGGTTCAGAAGGTGCCTTTTTGAAAGTTGATGCCAATCAATTTAAAGAGGGTGGCTTTAGTAGCAACACATTTTTTGGCGCTCCAAACGGTGTTGAGAGCTCCGACAAAACAGCGGGAATGCTTTTTGACTATCTCGATGACCCAGGTAAAGGAAAATTCGGTGGCGTCATTATGATAGATGAGGCTGAACGAGCCCATACAGATTTTTGGGAAAAAATGATGGAGATCATAGATACTGGCCGAGGAACGGGTGGCGATGGGAAGGAGCGGGTCCTAAGTCGACATCTCATCATACTGACTTCGAATCGTGGCGACTCAATTCTTTTTCCAAAGACCATCGAAGACTGGACGGACACCGAATACAAAGCACATCTACAATCTTTGACAGAAGAGCAGTTGAAGTCGGCCTTTCAAGAGCCGACCTCTGGAAACGATGAATTCAAGCTTCCAAATGCGATACTGGCGCGTATTGACAAGTATACCGCTGCGGCGCCGATGGTTCCAGCGCTTGTTCGCCTGATTGCCATTCAAAAAGCGCAAAAAGCCATTCGACAAATTGAAGCCACATATAAAATTAAGGTCGAGCTTGACGAAAGAGTTCCCACTGAAATCGCCAACGTGGCTTACCAAAAAGGCCTCGGCGCTCGGCCGGTTGAAAAGGCGACGGTGGATTTAGTTGAGTCAGCCATCGACCGCTATCTGGTGCAAAATGAAACGAGCCGCGGAGACGTTCTTCGCGTTTCTCTGAATCAAGATGGCGATACTAGCCAGATCGATGTGCAAGGACCTCGCGGGACGTCATCTTTAACGATACCCAAGACAATAAAGTCGGATCTTTTAAATGATAGAGAGTTTTTGGCGCGTCTGAATAGCCTCGATAGCGAGCTCAAGGCAAAGATTTTTGGTCAAGATGAGATGATCGGTCGTATCAAAGATGCCGTGATCGCGCATCAAGCAACCCAAAGCAAGCGGCCACTTAGTCTTTTTGTCGTTGGGACAACCGGAACCGGAAAAACTGAGACTGCAAAGGCGTTAGCAAAATCGCTGTATCGGTCAGAGAATCGGATAAAAGTATTAGATATGGGACAAATACTTTATGAAGGTGAATTCAATAACATATTTGGCTCCCCGGCGGGCCATATCGGGTCATTGAAGGAATATCCATTTGAGACCTTTTTGAGAGAGAATCCACAAGGTGGGGTTATCGTATTTGATGAGATTTCAAATATGGGAGGAAAAAATATTGATAAAAAAGAGGAGTTATTTAAAAAACTCTATTCGATCTTCGAGGAAGGAAATTGGATTTCGCCCGCGACCAGTAAAGTGTACGATCTATCAAAATATACGATTCTTAATACCGGCAACGATCTTGAAAAACTTCTTCAAGGAGTTTCAGCGGACGATTTGCGCCTTGCAATCTGGAATAAAAATAAGTCTTCCTCAAACGTCAGAGTGATTTTACGAAAATCCGGCGTGCCCGAAGCCTTTCTAGGTCGGATGGCAGATATTCTTTTGACTAAGCCTCTTTTGAAATCGGAAGTTATGCAAGTGACTCTTAAAATTCTGAGCGAACAGACTCAGGAGTTTAAGGCAAAGGGCTTAGAAATAAAATTTGATGATAGTTTTGTCCAAGACGTCTCAAATAAATTTTTTACACAAGATCAGGGTGCTAGGTCTATTCGAAATCTAATTGAGTTTAGGTTGAAATCGGCGATTACTCAGCTTGTGATCCGTGCTAATGGGATCGCAAATCTTCGCGGGAAAGCGGTCTATTTGTCAGTTAAGGACAATCAGGTGACTAGAACATATGTCAGGTCCTCTGATCCCGAAAGAAGTGTGATTCTCAAAGCGACGCTCGACCCAAAGGACGCAAATAGTTTAACGGTGACTTTGGACGCTACCGAGTTTGTAGCAAAAATAAACCTTCAAACCAAGAGGGAGCTCTTAAGATCAGCATATCATGAGGCGGGCCACGCCGTTGCAAATGACCCTTCTATGAGTGGCGAGAGTGTCGCTATGATAACGGTTATTGGTCAAGATGACTACCTTGGTTATGCCAGGTACGAAGAAGTCCGCAGCCAAAACCAAGCACAAACTGAGCAAAAAACGATTGCCCAACTGGCCAAAATGTTAGCGGGTCAAATTGCTGAGCGCCTTGCAGGGTTTCAACAAAGTGCCGGATGGAGAAATGATCTTGAGCAAGCCCGTCGCCTAGCTAATGATTATATTCTTGAGTGGGGCATGGGTGAGAATATGGCCGCTCTTCAAGTCGATGGAAATGGCAAACCCAAATTGAGCCCTGCAAAGGCCCTACAATTTCAAACAGAAATGGATCGACTCTTTACATCCGCGCAAACCCAAGCTGAAACTTTGTTAAGGTCAAAATGGAAGTTCGTACGAGATATAGTCGGCGAGTTATATGCTAAGGGACAAGTCAGCGGCGAACGGTTTAGGCAAATTGAATTCAGCCACAAAAATGCCGCCAAAGCTCCCGGATCAACGAAGGGCAAGAATTTTGAGAAGATGCCGTCGCCGGTCACATCGACAAATAGATGCATGAAGATGCTGGGCGGAGGCTGACGTGACGTTTGTCTCATTACGGTTAGTCCTGTGGACGGTGCAAAGTGACCTCAATAAATAAATTTACACGCCATAATTTTATATTCTTATTCCTATCTTTAATAATTACGCTGTTTACGGCTAAAACGTTTGCGACAGAGCCACATCTGACTCAGTGTGAAAAGGCCTTAATTCAGTCAAAAAAGGCCCCCTTCTCAGGAATTACTGAAAAGGAACTTGAGGATGGTGTTTTGGCCAAGATAAATCAGGTGCGGGAATTTCAATTTATTCGTGAAACTGCTAAGAACTTAGGGATTAGAGTTTGGCTTTTTGGGGGCACAGCTACAGGATTTATTAATTACGTAAAGTGGGATCTCGCCCGCAGCAAGGGGCTGATGGAACTTCAAGAGGACCGCTTTGACTATGATTTCACAAATATTTTCCGCAGTACGCAGGACCTGGACATTGTTGTTGACGCAACAGCTGACGTTGCTGAGAAATTTCAAAACACGATTACGAATAAGTTCCCATACTTCCTTGGCTCTAAGGCGAATGCGTGGGAGGTTAGAACATTGAAAAATAGGCTCTGGATGCCAGGGCAAACGGGTTTCAAAGAGGCCTTGTTAAATGACATTGATTTTAATAGTCAAAATACCGACTCGAGTTCAGTTGGGATGGTTGAGATCAGCTTAAGTACTGACCCTATCGTTCGGGACCTAAAAAGTTGGAATAGCCCTACAAGTATCTTTCTGAAAGACACGCTAAAAAATCAAATCAGTTATTTTAGAAGTGACTTACATTTTACAACTGCAAGAGCAAAGCTCGGAGAAAATCCAGAGATTTTGTCTGTCCTACGGCTTCTGGTTAAGGCCTTTCAATATGAGCTAAGTCCTTCCACCTCTGATCTAACGCAGATTAAGGAAATCGTCGACCAGTTCAATCCTCTAAAAATTGAAAATGCAACGGCAAAAAGGCGGATTCAGGATACCGCCAAAAAACTAATTCTTCATGCAGTAAATCTTGAGTATGCTTTCAATAAATTAGATGAACTCGGCCTCCGAAAAAAATTAATCGCTATGGGAAATCCGGATGAACTAGACAG
>JAYWAE010000074.1:0-2538 GCA_043782715.1 Pseudobdellovibrionaceae bacterium
GCGTCTCCGTCGCCTCTTAGTTAACGTAAGCGGCGGCGCCATTCGACTGCGTACGGACTGCTCGCGACCATGGCCGCCAATACCACCAACAGTCCCACAACTAAGCTGGAAAAACTGATGTTGGCTGCGAGTTCCGCACCACGGGTCAAGAAAGGCCGCACAAAACTGCCCGTTACCACTTCTGTATAGTCCCAATTGGAAGACAGCATATTTGCTCCTCTCATGTCCAAAACATGCATAGAGCATACCCTTCAATGATGCGTTTCGCGTTCCACGACCGAGGCAAAAAGCCCGGTTGCCTTCGCATCCGTGAGAAAAAACAAATTTGGTTCAATCAACTCAAGCTCGCTGAGTTTTGGGGCAGTTCGCCAATCGACCAAGTCGACACGTGCGTAGTGGGGCGTGCCGAGGTGCTTGGGGAGCGTGCCCAGTATCCGTTCACTGAGTTCGATCAGCGCCGGCGTGGCATTGAAAGCCTCCACCGTACCGCCGAAGTCGGCCTGTACGCGATAGTCACCGGATTGAGCCAGCTTCAGCACGGCATGAGAAAACCGGCCGGCGAAAAAAATCAGCGACACTTCGCCATCTTTCGCCACCGAGGGGAGGTAGGGTTGCAGTAGAAAATCGCCGTGACGTGCAAGGGTCTGCGCCGCGGCCGCCGGATTGTCACCGACGGAGTGGCGCGATGTGAGGAAAGACGTGGCCGAAATCGCCGGTTTGAGCACGAAGCCATCCGCCATCGCGGCCGACTTGCTGGCGACCCAGTCGGGATCGGCTCCAGCTAGGTAGAGATTCGTCGGCACGATTGGAATCCCTTTTCCGGCCAGCTCGAGTAAATATTTTTTATGGATATTCCATTCGATGACGGCCGGGCGGTTGAGCATCCGCTCCGCCGCTTGACAGGCGAGCCAGCCGCGAAATTCGAGCAGCCGGAGGTGGTAGTCCCAAGGCGAGCGCAGCACGATGCGGTCCGCGTCTGTTTCGGGCGAGTCGCTCCACACGCGCGCGCGTACAGAGTGGCCGAGCTCGCTAAGTTTTTTGGCAAGCAAAAGATCGTCGGCACCGAGTTCCGGCAGGTCTTGCGACGTGATCAAATCGATTTTCATCTACTTACAGTTAATGGCCGCTTTGGCCGCGGTCAAGGGATCGGAGGACGGCGCGGTCCGGACTCCGCCGTCTTTGCCATCTCCGCCGGGCACTTCCTCTGGTACGCCAATGCGTTGCAACTGCAAACGCCACCGGTTGAATTCGGCAATGCGCACCGGATCATCGGGACTGGCGCCGACCGGGAGCGGCCCTTTGGCGGATTTGGCGGCGAATGCGGGCAAATTGCCGACCCACAGGCCTTTCCATTCGTAGCAGTCGTTTTCGCCTTTGCAGTCTTCGCTAATGCGTTTGAGGCCGGTCGGGTGCTCGCGGGATTTCGGTTGCGTCGCCAGCCACAATTCGATGATGTGATCGATGTAGCCGTGAATTTTCCAAAATATGGGATTGGTTGCGGCACCGTACGGATCGGCTAGCCAATCGTAGCCGGGTTTGTCGTACACCCAGCCGGCGGGGAATTTCCCGTCGAGCGGAACTTGCGCGCCGTCGTTTTCCGGCTTGCTGGCTTGGAAGGGCTTTGCCGGCCGTGCAGTGGCGTAGCGCATGTGCAGATAATTGTGGATGGTGAATTCAACGGCCCAGCCGAGTTGGCTCAGACTCAAACTGCTCAGCCACTTATGAGAATGGGTGGGATCACTGATGTACGAGTCCCAGCTGCGCAATTGCGAGAATGCATTTTCTCCTTTGGCGCCGCTGTCGACGTAATCCGGCACGGGCCACTTCGCGGGATCGGGGATGTGATCCCAGCCGCGCACGCACTTCACACCTGCAGCGGTAAAAGCCGCGCGTAACATCATGACCATCTGATGGTGCATATAAAGAAAATCTTCCCCAACCGCGTTGTAGTCTCCGGCGCTCGCGTTGTTCTCAGGCACGGGGCAGAGCGGGCGGGAGTTTCCCCAGGGCGAGCCGAAAGCTTGAATTACTTTTTCCGTGTCACCGGCGCCGAGTCCGCCGCGTATGGCATGCCAGAGTGCGTGTTGTGTGCGATGCGCGCGCGGTCCCATCTGCGCATCGATGATGGTTTGTTGGGCTTTGTTCACTTTGTCCGTCCAACCGATGGAGTCGCAGGCGGCATTGATCGACTGCTCGTCGTAACCGGCGCGGTGGCCTCCAGACATGTGATCGATCGCGCGGGCCGCGGGTCGGCGCCTGGGTTCTTTGGATGGAGAAACGCATCCGGCGAGCAGGAGAAGGAAAGCGGCGACGGTAAGGGGTCTCATAGGCAATCAGCTCTGTTTGTTTAGTGTCCAGGAATGCGTTGTCTAATATTAATTTCTCATGCCTGCGAGCCGCGCGGGAGTCGGGTTTCAAGTACTTAACTCGATCACCACCATGGTCCAAGAGCGGGTTGACACCATTCGCATGACACTGGTGCACAAATGCCTTGGAATATTTTGCCCGGCGAGGCCGTAAAACGTCGGCGGATGAAGG
>JAYWAE010000075.1:0-6683 GCA_043782715.1 Pseudobdellovibrionaceae bacterium
TTTTCAAAGATAGTTCGTATCTGATCGACGTCATCAACAAGGGCACCGAGTACACGGTGTACACGCGCGGTGCTTACAAAACTTTTAAAGTTTATAACGAAGAAGCCCTCTTGCATGAGTCACTTAAAGCCGGCGGCGGCATGGGAGCGGGCAATGAGCTCTCTAGCGGCATGCCTGGCAAAATCGTGAAGATCTTCGTCAAACCCGGCGATGTACTGAAGGAGGGCGATCCGATCCTGATCATGGAAGCCATGAAGATGGAAAACGAAATGCGCGCGGCCAGCGAAGTGAAGATCAAAGAAGTTTTGGTCAAAGAGGGCGAGAACGTCGAATCTGGCGCCACGCTCGTCACGTTCAGCAAAGACGCATGAGCGAGAAGAAGGGCTCCAAGGAACGCAAGCCCCAGTTCAAAACTTCCTCGAACATTGAGCTCAAGCGCTCCTACAGTCACGCCGACTGGAACGCGAAGCAAATGCCCGGCGCGGGCATGAGCGGACCCGGAGAATTTCCCTACACGCGCGGCGTACAAGAGACGATGTATCGCGGCCGCCTTTGGACGATGCGCCAATATGCCGGCTTCGGCTCGGCCAAAGATAGCAATGAACGTTACAAAATGCTCTTGGCGCGCGGAACGACTGGCCTGAGCGTCGCCTTCGATCTGCCCACGCAAATGGGCTACGACTCCGATCATGTGATGTCGACCGGTGAGGTTGGCAAAGTTGGGGTCGCGATTTCGAGCCTAGAGGACATGGAAATTTTGCTCGCGGACCTGCCCTTGGCAGAGATTTCCACTTCCATGACGATCAATTCTACGGCGGGGGTATTGCTCGCGCTTTACATCGCCGTCGCTAAAAAACGGGGCGTGCCGGTCGCGAAACTCAAAGGTACCGTGCAAAACGATTTGCTCAAGGAGTACATTGCGCGCGGAACTTATATTTATCCGCCCAAGCCGTCGTTGCGCGTAATCACCGATATTTTCAAGTACTGCACCGACAATGTGCCCGAATGGAATACCATCTCGATTTCGGGCTACCACATCCGCGAAGCCGGCAGCACGGCGGTGCAAGAGGTGGCTTTCACCCTGGCCAATGGTATGACGTACGTGCAGGCGGCGATTGACCGCGGCCTGAACGTCGACGATTTCGGCAAACGGTTGAGTTTCTTCTTCAATGTGCACAATAATTTCTTCGAAGAGATCGCCAAGTTTCGCGCCGCCCGGCGTATGTGGGCGCGAATCATGAAAGAAAAATTCAGCGCCAAAGATGCGACCGCGATGAAACTGCGCTTTCACTCGCAGGTCGCGGGCTCCACGCTAACGGCTCAACAACCGGAAAATAATATCGTCCGCGTCACGGTGCAGGCTTTGGCCTCCGTGCTCGGCGGGACGCAGAGCCTGCACACCAATTCGATGGATGAAGCCTTGGGTCTTCCAACCGAACGGGCTGCGACTATTGCTTTGCGAACCCAACAGATCATTGGGTTCGAAACCGGCGTTGCCGACGTCGTGGACCCCTTGGGTGGTTCTTTTTATGTCGAATCACTTACGGATGAAATTGAGAAGCGCGCCATCGAATATATAGAACGTATCGAGGGACTCGGCGGAGTCATTGCGTGTATTGAGTCGGGTTGGATTCAAAATGAAATTCAAAACGCCAGTTATCAGTTTCAGAAAGATTTCGAGAGTAAAAAGGAAATCGTGGTCGGCGTGAACGAGTTCACACAGCAAGAGAGCCCGCGCACGGATGTCCTGCGCGTTTCGGAAGACGTGGCTCGCGAGCAGATCGCGCGCCTCAAGGCCTTCAAACAAAAGCGCAACGCCAAGACCGTCGAGCAAATGCTACAGGCCCTACAGCGCGCGGCCGAAGGTAAAGACAATTTGATGCCGGTGTTTATTGACGCGGTCGAAAGTCACGTCACTCTCGGCGAAATCGCGGGCGAACTGCGCAAAGTATTCGGATTGTTTCGCGAGTCGGTGACTCTTTAAGCGATGGGCTCTGGCTTTTTTACCAAGAATTGAATCAGCCAAATTGAAGATTCATAGAGCACGTACATCGGCACGAGCATCATCACCATGCTCAGGCCATCGGGCGGCGTTAGGATCGCCGCGACGACGGCGAGAATCAAAATCGCCAAGCGACGTTTCTTTTTAAGTAGTGGCGCATCCACTAGGCCCATCATCGCCATCACCATCAGCACCACCGGCAGTTCGAAGGCCAGGCCGAACATCATGGTGGTGACCGTGAAAAATCCGAGATACTCCTGAATCGTGATCATCGGCTTGTCCACGTCGCCACCGATGCTGAATAAATATTCAAACGCCTGCGGGTAAACGAAGAAATAGACGAAGCCCACGCCGCACATAAACAATAGCGTCCCCGCGATTATGAAACCTGCTATGTAGCGGCGCTCGTTCTTGTATAGGCCGGGCGAAATAAACTTCCACAAATGATAGAGCCAATAGGGACAGGTGATGACGAAACCCGTGAGCACGCCGACTTTTAAATGCGCCATGAATTTGTCCATGACGCCGGTGAAGACCAATCCACCGTTTGGGCCGAGATGCTTGAGCACCGGCTTGCGAATGAGCGAGAGCACTTCTTCGGAATAATAGACGCCAAAGCCAAGCCCGACGATGATTCCTTGTCCAGCTTTGATCAATCGATAGCGCAACTCAGTCAGATGCTCCATCAGGCTCATCTGGCCTTCGCCCGGAGGTGCTACGCCTTCGATTTCGTTCACGATTTTTTCTCCGGATCGCCGTCATGAGGAGGATGCTCACTTGCGACATCCGTATCGGGAGCATGCGGTGGCAATTCTTGGCCAATCACAGGTTCCGGTTGCGCGCTGGTCCCGGGCGGCGGTGGATTGGGCTTCATAAAGTCTTCGCGCAAGGTATTGCTTAGCGAAGATTGAATGTCCGAGGTGGCGCGCTTCCACTCGTTGAGCAAGCGCGCGACCGTGCGCGCGACTTCCGGCAATTGCTCGGGGCCGAGCACGACCAGTGCAATGACCGCCAGCAAAATCAAGTGCGTGAAACTAAGGCCAAACATTCTCAGACGGTAGCACGACCCCACCGTGACAGCAATCGCGGCGTCGAGACTTTCTAAACCGGCTTACATTTTGTGGGTTTTGACTTTGGTCAGATCGGCGCTGAGCAGGCCTTTTTCTTTGAGCTGCTCTTCGGCTAGGCGGGAGCCGGTGGTGACGTAGCGGTTGTAGAGTTTGAGCAAGTCTTCGTTGGTCTGGATCATCGACTCCTGGCTGATATAGGTCAGTACATCGACGAAGCCGGTGAAGTTGGCGGAGTATTCCTCATAAACCTGGGAGATCGTCTCGTCTGCGGCCGAGCTGGCCAATGCTCCATAAGCCACTCCACCCATGTCTACATAGTAATCGATATCCACGATTTTGTGCGCCAGTGAGTCGCCAAAAAAACCACTGATGTAGAGGCTGGTGTCGCCCAGTTTTTTGAGTAAATCGGCGCGCACCGGGTGCGGAGAATTTTGCGCTTTGAGATAGAGCTCGGCCAAAGTTTCGCGCCGGCTCTTACCCGACTCTTCGTCCGTAGAGAATAAGTTGCTGGAAAACATGTAGTGCTGGAGAAGGTCGACGAGATAATTGCGCGACAACGGCAAGGGCTGGAATTTCAAACGCTCGAGTGCCATCTCGACTCGGTCGACGAAAAATTCGCGCGGTGATGTCATTACTAGCTGACTCATATCGAGCCGGACTCCTTGAAAGCCTCTCCCTATAAGAGTTCGGAGGCCCTAGGATTTATTTTAGCGAAATTTGGGTGTTTCCAGTGCCCGGCAGCGGAAAAGTCGGCCAAAGGTCCGATTTATGTGCCGAAATGGGGCGCCGGCCACGTCGATCCGCGCCCGCGCCTAATAAGCCAAATAACCAAGATTTATCACCAGGGGGCCGACGGGCCCACGAGTGAAATGACGGATGGTTTGGAGAAAATCTGGCGTGCGAGGTTCATGACCATTTCACTGGTGACGGCGCGGATGCGTTCGCCGAAATGATAGGTCTCGAGGAAGTCGATGCCGTAGATGTGATCGAACAAGATGGCCGAAGTGATGTTCGAGTTCTTCTGCAGCTCGATGTCGTGCTTGCCGATCAAGTAACGCTGAGCTCGCGCCAGCTCGTCGGCTCCAACTTTCACGTTTTCCAGCTTATCAAACTCCACTTTCATCATCTTAAGCGCCGTCGCCGACTTCTCGGGCGAGCAGCCAATGTAGGCGCCAAAATATCCGCCCTCTAGTCCTTCCATGCGCATGGGCGACACCGAATACGCCAGCGACGCTTTGTCGCGCAATTCGAGAAACAATCGGCCACCTTGGCCGGCCAGAATCGCTTGCATGACTTGCAAAGTATAGCGGGCCGGATCGCTCAACCTGAGGCCCGGGAAAGCATAAACAATATGGCTTTGTTGTTTGGCGCTCTCGCGGTACAGCCGGATCTCTTTTTCGGGATAAGCGAGCGGAAAAATTTTAGGCTTCCCGTCGCCTACCGAAAGTCCGCCAAAGGAGGCCTCAGCCCAACCCTTAATTTCCTTTGGCGCCAGGGCGCCCGAAGTCACGATGGTCAGTCCGGTCGCTTGCGCATAGAGCTGACGTACTGCCTTCTGTGTCAGCTTGCCGATTTGATCTTCGCTGCCGTACGGATCGCGGCCATAGGGATGATTGGGAAACATGTTGCGCATGAATTCGAGTATGCAAATCTGTGCCGGATTGTCCTGGCGCAATTTCACATGCTCTTGCATCTGCTTGATCTCGCGCTCGATTGCGGCGCCCTCAAAACGCGGTTCACGTAGAGTCAACGCGAACATCTCCATCATATCTTTGCTGAACGGCTGCAGGCAGGTCATCGACAGGCCCTGCGAATTGCGCCCGCCGAAGGCGCCGAGGCTAGCCGCCATTTCGTCGACCCGTTGATTCATTTCGGTTTCATCGTAGGGACCCGCGCCGGCCGTCCAAACGCGCGAGAGCAACTCCATCGCACCTTGGGCCGACGGCGATTCAAGCCGCGATCCGCCGATGCTGGCGCAACGCAAACTGACGACGGGAGTGTCAAAGCTGGGCCGAGTAATGAGCGTGATTCCGTTTTTGAGCGTCCACTTCTCGATGCCATCGCGCACGCCTGCGGGCTTTTTCAACACCCATGAAATCTTACGCGCCGGAGCGACTTTGGGTTTGACCGGCGCCTTACCTTTCGCTTTTGCTTTTTTGCCGGCGGGAGTTTTTAAAATTTTGCGGAAGGATTCAAGCCACTCTTTTGCCATCGGCTCCATCTTCGCATGCTCAGTGGGAGTCATGATGACCATCGAAGCACTTTTGGGCACCAAATATTTAAGCGCCACCTTGGTGATGTCCGAAGGTTTCAGACTGTTGACTTGCTTCATAAAGCGTTCGAAGTACGACGGATCACCGAAGAGATCTTGATAGTGCCCGTACTTGCGCGCCAATCCGTCGACGGTTTCCAGATAATAGAATTGCTCGCTCGCCATATTGGTCAGCGCCTTCTGCAACTCCTGCTGACTCGGCGGCTCGGTCAAAATTTTGCGCGTCTCTTCGAGCAGAGCCGTCATGGCCGGCACGAAATCTTTTTCGTTCAACGAAACGGAAAGTGCCATGAATCCGGGATCACGTGCGACAAACACACTCGAACCCGCAAAATTCACCAAGTGCCCATGTGTACGCAGCCGCTGATTGAGACGCGAACTCTCGCCTTGGCCGAAAATAAGCGCGAACACTTCGAGCGCCGCAATGTCTTTGTGCGAGGCTTTTGGTGCGGGGAAGGCAAGGTGAATGATCGTTTCAGCAAACGGCGCGGTCTTCACGACCAATGCCGGCTTCTTCGCTGGGTCGGCGTGGCGCTTGACCACACGCAGTTTACTCTTCGCAAACTTGCCGAAGTAGTCGTCGATCTTTTTACGCATCGATGGCGCTTTGAAATCCCCGGCCACGATCAAGGTCATGGTTTTGGGATTGTAGCGGCCGTTAAAATAATCAGTCAGGGTTTTGCGTGAAACGGTTTTGATATTGTCCTCGTAACCGATCACCGGAATGCCATAAGGATGTTTTTTGTAGACCGTCTCGAACAACAGCCGGCTCGCCTGACGATGAGGGCTGTCGTTGGAACGCTTGATCTCTTCGATCACCACTTCGCGCTCGTTGTCGATTTCTTTGGCATCGAACTGCGGAAAGCCCATCATTTCGGAAATGACATCCAGGCCGACGTTCTCGAATTCCTTGGAAATCGTCACGTAGAACACGGTTTGGTCGAACGAGGTGTAGGCATTTAGCTCCCCGCCCGCGCCTTCGACCGTCGAGGCGATCTCGCCCACCTTGAACTTGCGCGTACCCTTGAAAACCAGGTGTTCGATGAAGTGGCTAATGCCCTCCTCACCTTTTTTCTCATCCGCGCTGCCCGTCTTCACCCACATTTGAATGGAGAGCACTGGGCTCTTGTGGCTCTCGACCAGAAGGACCTGTAAACCGTTTTTGAGTTGATATTTCTTAAACATAAATTTAACACCTACCATGGCTTTGTCGGTTTACGTCCACATCCCCTACTGCTTGCAGCGCTGCCGCTATTGCGACTTCACCACTTTTGAACAGTCCGAGATCATGGCGCCCGAGAATTATGTTGGCTGGGTCGCCCAGGAGATCCGCAACCGC
>JAYWAE010000076.1:0-6680 GCA_043782715.1 Pseudobdellovibrionaceae bacterium
GTGACACCGAAGGCACCACTGAACAACTTGTCACCAGCGTACGGCCGCTCGTCACCGATCAAGTGAAGTGGAAGATCGCAGGCCAGAATGGCGTCACCCGCACCGACAGCAACGGCTACGGCTCGGTGCTGGCGGTTGGACCTAAGCCTGCAAAAGGCCAGCGCTTGGTCCTGACGGTGGGACGGCAATTCCTCGGGTTGGAGATTTCGACAGTTAGCCAGATCGTGTTGCCAGTTTATTGGTGCACCGAAATCGCGCGCTGGGACTTCGACCTTCACAGCCATGACCGACTGCTGTCCTGTCAAAATTCTCCGGCCCGTGAAGTCAATTTGTCGGTCCAGTGAGACGCTAAACTCCCGATTGCTGGCGGCGCACCAGCCGTTTTCTCAATCAAAGCCTCGTCAAAATCACAGGATTTAATTCCTTAGTCGGGTTGGCACCGCCATTGCTCTATTTCCCTGTGGGAGAGTCTAGTTTCCAGGGGGGAAGTCAGTGGCCGAACAAAATGCAGCGCCCGCACCAGCACCATCCGAGCCTTCAGGCTCGTCGGGCGGTAAGCCGACGCTCTTCATACTTTTGGCGGTGATCAACATGGCGGTCGTCATGGCGGTCGGCGTGATGCTCTATATGGGCCAAAAGAAAAAAGAAGCCGAGCCCGGAATCGACGATGTGATCAAGGGTGAACATGAGCAGCATGAAAAAGAGGAAAAGAGCAAAGAGTTCATCGGCAAGCTCGTGCCGCTCGAAACTTTTCTGGTCAACGTCTCCGGTAGCCGCGGCCGCAAGCTGGTCAAGATGAATATGGAGCTCGAACTTTCAAATTCGGAAGTGCAAGAGGAAGTCGAGAAGATCAAACCGAAGATCCGCGACTATATCATCATCATCGCCTCGAGCAAAACGTTCGCGGACATCTCCACCAAAGCCGGCAAAGATTCGCTGCGCGAAGAGATCAAGAACCAGATCAATTTGTTTTTGACTAAGGGTCAGATTAATAAAGTTTACTTCACGGAATTTATTCTTAATTGAGGTGATGGAATGAGTCAGGTACTCTCACAATCTGAAGTCGATGCGCTGCTCGCGGCCGTCTCCGAAGGTGAGATCGGCGGGAGTGAAGGCACAGCTCCCGGAGGGATACCGGGCGATGAGCGAGTTGTAGTCGTTTACGATCTCACCTCGCAAGATCGCATTATTCGCGGCCGCCTACCGCAGCTCGATGTCATATACGAAAAATTCATGCGTTCTTTCCGGGTTTCGCTGTCGTCGGCTTTGCGCAAGATCGCCACGCTGACTCACGCTTCGACGGACTTTTTGAAGTTCGGCGAATTCATCAATACTTTACCGATGCCGACATGCATGAGCGTTCTGCGCTTCAATGCTCTGCGCGGCTCGGCGCTCTTCGTGATCGAAAGTAAATTGGCCTATGCGCTGGTCGACAATTTCTTTGGTGGCGCAGACCGCCCTTATACCAAAATCGAAGGCAAAGACTTCACGCCCATTGAGCTCTCGATCGTGCGCAAGGTCGTTGATCTCGCCATCGAAGATCTCGAGAGCGCTTGGGCCTCGGTCGAAAAAATCGAAGCCAGCTTTGTGCGTACGGAGATCAACCCGCAATTCGTCGGTATCGTACCGCCAACGGATATCGTCATCGCCTCGACCTTTGACGTCGAATTGGAAAACGCGAACGGCACGATCACGCTGGTTATTCCTTATGCGACGATCGAACCCATTAAACAAAAGTTGCAAACTGGTTTCCAAGTGGAATCGGATCAAACTGACAAAAAAATGTGGACCGCGATCATCCGCTCCCAGCTGCTCGAAACCAGCGTGAACATGAACGTGAACCTGGGACAAAGTGAAATCACTTTGAACGACTTAATGGGTCTCAAAGTAGGCGACGTCATCCCGCTGGATCAAGACACGACCGGCGAATTCGACGTCAACGTGGAACAGGTTCCGAAATTCAAAGCGTATTACGGCATTCATCACGGTTCAGTTGCAGTTCAAGTTACTAGGCCTATAGAGAAGTAGAAAATCGCCAGAAGGCGATTGAAGGGGAGAGGGTATGGCAGACGATAAAACCAACTTAGCGGCGCTGGAAAGTGAGCTGACGGCGGTACCAAACGCCGAGGCGGACAGCCAGGCGGCGAAGATGGCCGGCATTCCCGACACCAGTCACCGCAACCTCACGCTGATCATGGACATTCCGCTCAGGGTGGCCGTGGAGCTGGGGCGCACCAAAATGGTCGTCAATGATTTGCTAAACCTGGGTCAGGGCAGCGTCATTGAGCTAAACAAGCTGGCCGGAGAACCGATGGAGGTTCTGGTCAACGACAAATTGGTGGCACGCGGAGAGGCGGTCGTCGTGAACGAAAAATTCGGCGTGCGCCTGACGGACATTATCTCACCCACGGAACGCGTGGAGCAGTTGAAATAATTTTTTTGAACCTTTCACGGGAGTTTCGATGAGATTCGCAGTAGTGATTCTAAGTGCATTGCTTTGCCTCAATGCCCGCGCCGAAGGCGCGGGCCGAGCGGAAACGTCGGACGAAGACATCGTCGCGGCGGCGGAGAAGCTGGTCAATGAAGCCAAAGAGAATGCGGGCACGGAAGCTAAGGACAGCGCCAAGACAGAAGCCACCCTAAATACCGCGACAGCAGGCGCTGCCGCCGCGGCTACCACCACGGCCGCTACACAGGTGCCGACAGCTGAAGCGATTGGCAATGAAACGAAAAAAGAGTCTGAGATTCCCGTCTTTACCAAGTCCGACAAGGTGGCGAAGAGCGAATCGTCGCTGATCTGGCGCTTAATCGGAAGCTTGGCTTTTATTGCGGCAATCGGCGGCGCTCTAATTTATACGGGCAAACGTTGGAAGCGTGACAAGAATCGCGGCGGCGAAAAATCGCGTATCGAAGTTCTGCATCAATATCACTTAGGACCTAAGAAGAGCCTGGCTTTGATCCGCGTGGCCGGTGAAGCCATGCTGATCGGCTGCACGGATCAATCGGTCAATATGATCAAACCCATCACACTGCTCGATGAAGAACTGACGGGTGTATTCGGCAACAAAGACTTCAACGGTTTTCTCGAAGATGAATTCACCATCGAAGACATGCGCACGGCATTGCAACCCCGGGCCTAAGAGGAACGCTAAGATGAAGATCAACCGATGGATGTGGGCTGCGGGATTTGCCGGACTGGTGGCAACGCTGGTGTCGGTCAACGCGCAGGCGCAGGTCACTTTGCCCAACTTGAGCTTGGGCTTGAAATCGACCAACAATCCGCAAGAGGTCGTGAGTGCGGTCAAGATCATCCTGATGTTGACGGTTCTGACCCTAGCACCGGCGATTCTAATTATGATGACGGCTTTCACCCGTATCATCATCGTATTGTCCTTTGTACGCCAAGCTTTGGGCACGCAGCAAATGCCGCCGAACCAATTGCTGGTCGGGCTGGCGCTGTTTCTCACTCTGTTTATCATGTCGCCGTTCTTCAACAAGATTAACGAAGACGCGCTTCAGCCCTATCTCAACAATCAGATCTCGCAAGACGTCGCCGCCGAGAAGGCTTTGGCACCGTTGCGCGTATTCATGTTTCACCAAACGCGCGCGCAGGACCTTCAGCTGTTCGTGAATTTGAGCAAGATGGGGATGCCCAAAACCCGCGCCGATGTACCGACGCAGGTACTGATTCCGGCGTTTGTTTTGTCTGAACTAAAAACCGCGTTTCAAATCGGCTTCATTATCTATCTGCCGTTCCTGGTCATCGACATGGTTGCCGCCAGCGTCCTGATGGCAATGGGAATGATGATGTTACCGCCGGTGGTGATTTCGCTGCCGTTTAAAATCATGCTCTTCGTGCTGGTCGATGGCTGGGCATTGCTGGTCGGGTCCTTGGTCAAAAGTTTCGGGTGAGGTGAGCGATGTCGGAAGAGCTGATCTTAAAACTGGGGCAGGAAACGCTAAAAACGACGGCCTTGCTGTGCGGGCCGCTGTTACTTTCAGCGCTGATCATCGGTCTTATAGTTTCCGTCTTTCAGGCCGTTACACAGATCAACGAAGCCACGTTGACCTTCATTCCTAAAATGGTCGTGGTCGGAATCGTCTTGGTGGTTGCGGCTCCCTGGATGATGGATGTAATGAATAACTTCACGATTCAACTCTTTGAGAATCTGCCTGAGATGGTACGCATACGATGACGGAAGTTTATAAGTTCTCCGAAAGCGAGATCTTATTTTTCAGCATGGTGCTGATCCGCATGAGCGCGTTTGTTGTCTCCTGGCCGGTGTTCGGGGTCGAAAATATTCCTCAGCATGTCAAAGCCCTGTTTGCTTTGATTTTAACCATGGTGATTTTCCCCACCATTCCGATGACCCAAATGCAGGCTTCGGCTGTGCAATCTTCGATGATCTTGCTGGTGATGCGCGAAGCCTTCATTGGGGTGTCGATGGGATTCCTTGCGCGCTTCTTCTTTTTCGCCTTCCGTATCGCCGGTGAAATGATCAGCCAAGCGATGGGCCTAAGCTCCGCATCGATGTTCAATCCGGCTTTGGGCGGACAGACGACGACGGTGGAACAGTTCTACGTCACCCTAGCGTCGATGTTTTATCTGGCCGTCAACGGCCATCATTATTTGATCAAGGGCTTGGTCGAGAGCTATCACTTCTTGCCACCGGCGGTTCTCGAACTCAACACCTCGCAGTTCACCGGTCTGGGGCACATGCTGCAAGAAATCGCCGAGCTCGGACTTCGTTTCAGCGCACCTGTGGTGATTTCGATTTTGGTGATCAACCTCGTTCTGGGCGTGATTGGTAAGACCGTGCCGCAGTTGAACGTGCTGGTGACCAGTTTTCCAATCAACATCTTGATCGGCTTTATTTTGATGATCGTGACCTTGCCCATGTTGATGGATCAGATGGGCGATTTTTTGAATTTCAGTACCGAACGGGTTTTTCAATTCGTGAAGTCGTTTTAGCTTAGCGGACTAAGGGGAGATAGCCAGGGATGGCGTCAGAAGCAGATCAGGGCGAACGGACAGAAGACGCGACTACGCAGCGGCGCGAAGATTTTCGCAACCGCGGCCAGGTGGCGCAGACAAAGGAGCTTTCCTCTGTCCTGTTGCTGTTTGCCAGCTCCATGATGATTTGGTTCTTGAGCCGTTTTTTCTTTCAGCAGATCTGGGAAATTTTCAATCAAGCCTATGGCGAGGGTCTGGTCGATTCCGTGCGCACGGGCGACTGGCGCCACGTCACGAGTTTCGCCTTCACCAAGATGGCCATGATCTTGGCCCCGTTGCTCGGTGTGTTTTGGCTAATCGGCTTAGTGTCGACCGTAGTGCAGGTTGGCTTTCTCTACAATGAAGAAGCCCTGCAGATCAATTGGAACCGGATGAATCCCGTCGATGGGCTATTTCGCATTTTCAGCCTGCGCTCGGTTGTAGAGGGTGCCAAGGCAATTGCCAAAATGATGGTGATTTTGACTCTTGCCTACTACCTTCTGCGCAACCAATTCGCCGTTCTGCCCAATCTGATGAGCTATTCCACGCCGCAAATCATGGGCTTTTTAGGAACCGTCATGACCCGGTTGCTTTTCGGTGTCGGCGTCTTCATGGCGATCTTAGCTGGTGTGGACTATTTCTATCAGCGCTGGGACCTAGAAAAAGAAATGCGCATGACCAAGCAAGAGGTCAAAGAAGAAGTGAAGTCGCGTGAAGGCGATCCGCTGGTCAAGGCGCGCATCAAGCGCGTCCAGCGCGACATCGCCTCCCGGCGTATGATGGAAGAAGTGCCCAAGGCGGACGTGATCGTCACCAATCCGACCCATATCGCTGTGGCTCTCAAATATGCCGAAAACATGGTGGCTCCGATGGTGATTGCCAAGGGCGCGGATTTGATTGCCGAAAAAATTCGTGAGCTGGCCAAGGAACATAAGATCCCGATCGTTGAAAACAAGCCCTTGGCCCGCACTATGTTTAAAACTCTGAAAATCGGCCAAGCGATCCCGCGCGAACTCTACACGGCCGTGGCTGAAGTTCTGTCTTATGTCTTCCGCTTGAAGAAAAAGGTGAGAAGGTAATATGGATCAGATTTTTCAATTCATCAAACGCTTCGAACGCTTCTCCAAAAACGTCGATCTCCTGATCGCGGTGGCTTTGATCGGCGTGTTGGCGGTGATGATCGTACCGCTGCCGGCGTTCATGCTCGACCTTGCCTTGACCACTTCGATCACGCTTTCTCTGCTTATTCTCCTTGTTGGCATTTATACCGATCGTTCCCTGGACTTCAGTATTTTTCCAAGTTTGCTTTTGATGACGACCTTGTTTCGCTTGGCGCTCAACGTGGCCACCACGCGCTTGATTCTCGCGGAAGGCCATAAGGGCGAAGGCGCGGTCGGCCAGGTCATTCAAGCCTTCGGACACTTTGTCGTCGGCGATTCGTACGTGATCGGCTTCGTGGTGTTCGTGATCCTCGTCGTCATCAACTTTATCGTCATTACCAAGGGTTCCGGACGCGTGGCGGAAGTCGCGGCCCGTTTCACTTTGGACGCGATGCCTGGTAAACAGATGTCCATCGACGCCGACCTCAACGCCGGCTTGATCACTGAAAACGAAGCGCGTGCGCGGCGTAAAGAAATCGAAAAAGAGGCCGACTTTTACGGAGCCATGGACGGTGCCAGCAAGTTCG
>JAYWAE010000077.1:0-2533 GCA_043782715.1 Pseudobdellovibrionaceae bacterium
TCGCCCAAAGCCGTCGATTTGGTATCGACGCCGTTGGCGCGAAAGCCATCTTCGAACGCAGTGGACATTTTGGCCGCTGGAACATCGCGGAATTTGAAATCCATGCGCAGAGCTACGGCGCCGACGTTTTCAAGCGAAGGCAAGGCGCCAGCATCGCTTTTAACAAAACGAGTGGCGTCGTCGACCATCAGTTGTGCGACATAGACGTCGACTTTAAAGAGGACTACTTTTTTGCGCAGGCCTGCGCCCACTGTCGTCAGGTTGATGGTTTTGCCATCGACCACGGCGGTGGCACCAGTGGAGATATTGACGCCGCTGATGTTGGCGGTGCCAGGAGCCAAAGTCAGCAGGTCGGCATGAGCCGAGGCGGACAATATAAAAGCCAAGGCGAACAGCTGGTTTTTCATTTTTTAACTCCTAAAAGTATTTATATGGATTCGTCAGACTCCGCCGTTTTACCCGCAATCGCGGCCATCCACAAGACGGCGCAAGGGATCGTGAAAATTCAATCTGATGCCGTCAAAATCGACCAATAGTTGGACGGGAAATTATCGAAAGAGTCGATATTTCGAAAATCGCCATTTCGACAAAAGAGATGTGTCGGAGAACCTATTCGCCCTCAGCTCATGTTTAAGCTAAGGAGAGCGGCGGTTGCTGAAATGGCGATATTGCTCGAGTACCGGGAGCGAGTAGATGTGGGGCGCATAGTTGACCGCGGCACCGGGGTGTTGAATCGGGCTGCAACTACCTCGGCGGCCTGCTTATCAGTGGTTCCACACACCGTCGGGGGAGGACAAGCATGTTGAAGCCGCGCTGACGTCGGACTTGTGGTCGAAGGCCCAAGCTACCAAATGGGCCGTTTTCAACCCGGCCAAAAGGTCCCCGACTGTTAAAGCACCGGTATCGAAAGCGAGCTTCCAACCGTTGAATAAAAATCCGTTGGGCTGGGACGCACCTTTGGAGTCGCGCAAAGAGCCGCCGATCAAGTTTTGCGCCAGCTCAAAATCGCCGAGCGCCAGCCAGCCGTGGGCAAAGGCGTTGAGCATAAAGCTCTCGAGGCTAGCTCCGCTGTGTACAAAACCGCACATGAACTGATTGATGGCGGCTTTTTCGAGGCTGCTCTTTGGCAATTCATTCACTAAAACTTTACTCGACTCGGACCCGTTTAGGGATTTTGTAGCGAGCTGGGCTTTGCATGCATCGGTTCGCTCAGCGAATTCGTCCGAACGCTTTTGCAAAATTTGGCGGTAGGTTTGGAAGCGTTGCACGCGGTCGCGCAGCCCCTCTTCGCTCACCCCGACTAGTTCTTTTTTTTCATCCAATCCGATTTTTAAATCTTCTTCTTTATCCGTTACGCGGTCCAAGGGATCCGTCCAGGCCATGCTGCCCGAGCCGCCGTATTGGCGGCTGGCGAGCTTGCGCTGACACGATTTCAATTCTCCGTACTGGCCCAAGGTCCCGAGTTTGCGCGTGCCGTAGACGTGATCTTCTAAGGCAAAGACGGTGTTTTGCAGATCACGTAATTTCTCGCTCAATTGCCCGCGGTCGAGCACAACCATCTCGCCGTTTTTCACGCCGACACTTTGCCCAGCACTCACGACCGCACTTTGGTCGAGTATCGTCTGCACGTTTTGAACTTTGTTCGGATTGGATGCGCACGCCGACAGCAGCATGACAAAACCCGCCCCAAATCCCGGCACTATATAAGATAAAAAAATCGTGAGAAAACAATTATGTTTCATAGCACTCCGCCAGTGTCTCTTTCGCTAGCATTTTAAAATTCAGAGCACCGGTCAAGCCCGATCACGCATCGAAACAAGGCGCGGAAAATATATTCAACAAAATCTCTTAATATAACGTCCCAAGATCGACCCAGATCTCCAAGGACGTCCTGAACGGCTCTCAGATGTCTCAACTCGAAAAACTAGACTCGCTGTGAGGGGTTAGGAACTCAAGGCCTGATTTTAGACTACCGATAAATAAACGTGGGAAATCTGTGTCCGAAAAGGAAATGAATATGAGCCAACTGCGAATTAAACAAATCCTGATGAGTGCCGCCGTCCTCGGCGCCGTCACGATCCATGCGCAAGAAGCCCAGCACTATCCCGAAGCCGCCCTCACGCACATCTTCACGCAAGAGCAGATCGAGCAGAAGAAGGCGGATGAGCTGGAGCAGAAGCTAGTGCATCAGCGCGATCTTCTCGAGAAGCAAAAGCGCGAGGTCGAAAAGCAAGTCGCCGCTCACCGCTTCCAGATCGAAGGCCTCAAGATGCAACAGGAGAAGGCGCAGTCGGAACTGGATATGATCTCAGTTGACCTCCAACACGTGAATGGCGATCTCGCCAGCTACCAGTCGGAGCATCAGCAATTCAACGAGTCCAGCAAAGCGACGATCGATTACCTGAACAACCAGCGCAACGAATTGGCTGCACACCAGAAGCAAGTCGACGACGAACTCGTGTCTTTGGAAAACGCCCGCAAGAAGGCCGAAAAGGAAGTCTACGAACTCGGCATGGACATCGAACGCTACAAA
>JAYWAE010000078.1:0-2526 GCA_043782715.1 Pseudobdellovibrionaceae bacterium
GGTTCGCAAACTGGCCTCATCATCTACGATTAATATTCTCTGTCCCTGCATTCGGCTCCTTCCATGGGTCCGCTTCAGGAAAAATTTGCCCTACAAGTCAATAGTACGATCGTGCTTTTGGCGGTGTCAAATTTCTCCGTCAAAATCCCGTCTTTCTAGAGGTACATCTAGCGCGACGTATGTTCGGGAAAAGAAAGAATGGCGGTCGTGGCTGAGCCGGTCTGGGAGAGAATCTCCAGGCGACCATGATGTTCCGAGACGATGGTGAAGGCAGTCGTAAGTCCCATCCCGTTGTAGCGGGCACTGTCGCGCGTGGTGAAACGCGGGTTAAAAATTTGCGAGAGGATCTCACTTTTTATTCCCGTACCATTGTCGGCCAAGGCGAGCACCCAACGGCCGTCTTTGTTCTCGACAGTGAGATGGATGCGGCCCGGAAACAGTGGATCTTCTTTGATTTTATCCATGATGGCGTCGATCGAGTTCTGCAAAAGATTGCACAACGCTTGCGACAGCGCATTCACGCTCCCATAGATAGGAGCGTTTAGGGCGGGGACTAGGTCAATTAAGATTCCTTTGGACTTCGATTGCAGCTCGATCAGTTTGACCGCTCGCTCGACCACATCTCCGAGATTGATGACGGTAAACTCACCAAGGTCCTGTTTGCGCGCGAAGCTCAGGAGGTTGAGCACGATGTCCCGACAGCGCAAGACGGCGTGCTCCATCTCCTTGACCTCGGGAAAAATCACGTCGGTGGGTTTGAGGTCCATGAGGATGAGTTGCAAGAAGGAGAGCATGCCGCCGAGTGGATTGTTCAGCTCATGCGCGATGCTCGAGCCAATGGTGCCGAGCTCGGCGAGCTTCGAGGCCTCGAGAATGCGGCGTTCAAACCGCAGTTCTTCGCTGATTTGGCGTAAGAGAATCAACTCGACCGGCGCGCCATCGACGGCCATGCCGAGCGTTTGCCCGGCTACCTCGTAATGTTCAGTCTCGCCGCCGGCCTCACGCGAAGAGCGGAACGTGAATATGCCAGATGGATTGACCGGCGGTTGAAAGGCCGCGCCAAAGAAAGAGCGTAGACAATTTTTACCAATCAGCGCGCGAAACCCATGGGCACTGCAGGCCTGTTGGAAGGCACGGTTGAGTTTGAGAATTTCGCCGCCCTCATTGGTCAAGCAAAGCGGATGCGGAATGGCGTCGAAGGTCGCCTGCCACTGGGCTTTGACCGTCTCGGCTTGTTCGAGTTTGTGCAAGCGAGAGAGAGCGAGGCCGAGGGCTTCACTCAGCTCCTGCAGAAAATCGACTTCATCGGCTGAAAACTTTCCACCTTCGGCTTTACTAAAGAAAACTTCGCCGCGTAGATTCTCGTGGGGAAAAGGAATTTCGATCGTGAGCACGTTGCTGCCGGCTTGCTGTTTGAGCAAGCTCTGCGACTCAAAGCGCACCCGTACCCAAACCATGTTCACCGACTCGCGCAGCGCTTCGCTCAGAGTTTGTTCCATTTGCACGACGCTCGATGCGCGGTGAATGCCGAGTAGCGCTTTGTGAAACGATTCGAGGCGGGTTTTGGTGTCCTCGAGTTCCGACAGTGAGCGGTGCAATGTCTTCGCCCGGCGCTCCACCCGGCTCTCGAGATCTGTCCTCAGGCGTTTGAGCGTCGTGCTCTGTTCTTCGAACATCTTCACCAAATTGCGATTTTGCACTTGGCTGCCGGCGGCTTCGAGCGCGCTGCGCACTTTGCTTTCCAGCTCCCGGTCATCAAATCCATCCACTATGTCATGCAGGCGGCCGAAGTTGTTCCAATGCGCTATGATGGACGGTGGCAGGTCTTGGCACGATACGATCCACAGCGACTCGGGCGAATTCTCCATCAGCCATTCGCAAAACTGCGAAAAACTCTTGCTCTGCTTACCGCTGATCACCAGCACGGACGGCTTGCGAATTTTGATGTAGCGCTTGGCGGCCGCGAAGTCGGCAGCCTGGTCGGCGCCGAAATCATGGCCTTTGCGATTTGAACTGCCGACGATGAGTACATCCGCGGTCTGCGACATTCTCTGATTGTAATGTGAATTCAGCGCGCGGTGGCGTCCAGGAATATCTCGCGCATTCCTTGCTCGAAGTTGGGCCAAACCTGCGCCTCCGGCGTGTGATCGGATTCTTCAATACAAATGACTGGGATTTTGTTGTCGATCCAGCCGTATTGACTGAGAGAACCGGGCGTTGGATAGCCGATCTCGGGCACGACTTTGTAGCCGCTCGAACGGGCCAGCCGTTCAGCGTCGCGCAGGGCGGGATCGCCAGCGGCTACGATCATCGGCTCCCACGAATGACAGTGAATCACGAGACGGGGATGAAGGTCTTGGATCAGGCGCACGACGCCTTGGACTTCGGGCTCCGAACCAGGGCTTGGTCCAGGGTTGTAGCGTTCCTTCGCGGCCTCGGGGCTCCATGACTTCGACGGATAGTTGCGATTCAAATCGACACCGCGGCCGTTGACCCGTGTGCCGGCTTTGAATCCGTCGACATTGA
>JAYWAE010000079.1:0-2518 GCA_043782715.1 Pseudobdellovibrionaceae bacterium
ACGGACGGAGGAGCCTCGCGCTACTCAAATCCGCTGTCTCCGCTACAAATCTTGCACCTCGCTTCGCGATATTAACGGCCAAAAAGAAACAGAACTCGATTGTCGACCGTCTCACCGAGGTTTTCTAAGCCGACGCCATTGAACGTCGGAGCGCGCGAGTGGTTGATTGCAAAATCTTGTAAATCGAGACCGGTTTTTTTGAGGTTGGCTGCGACACAGGTGTCACTGATCGAACAAGAGAGTGCTGCCGAGAGTTCAAAATCCGTATGATCCGGAAACATCGCTCTCAAGCGCTTGAAGTCGTCTGACGCTGCGGCTTCATTCACCAGCCTTTCATTGCGATCGAACTTTCCGCCGTCCGAGCCTAATCCTCTGGTAACGACGGTCCTATCCATCGACGGTCCGAAGTCTTTTTTCATTTTCACAACGTTGGCTAAGAGACTAGCGACGGTGTCGTGGTCTACGGGACCAGAGGCACAAGAGATCGGTTCAGGCTTATTCCCAGCCTTCCGGTAGTATTCAACTAAGCGCTTAGATAGCCGGTCGTAGGCTTGCCCGGTGAGTAGATTGGTCAAAATCAAATTGGGCACGGGATGGTCAGGTCTATCGGCTTGATAAGCTGCGCTGAGGGGCTTGAGCGCGGTGTAGCGAGCGTAATCCGTTCGGGCGGGTTCGGTTTCAGATGCGCGTAGCAAGTTGAATTGCGCGAACCCGGCCTTCTCAGGGTCATCCGTGCCTTTGAGCGCAAAGGTGCGATGCAGTGAGCTCCCTTCGCCGAAAACATTGTCGTCCTCGCTTCCGTAGGCGCCTGGCCACATAAAATAACTCTCCCAAATGGGATGTGGCTCTACGTACCCATGGCAGCTTATGCATTTTGCGGGATTGGGTTTGGAGACAAGAATTCGTCCAGTAGAAAGTTTTCGATCGATCTCGTCCTCCGCGAGCACTTGATCCGAGACCGACTGACTCTGATACTTGGGCTCCTCGAGAAATTGAATTTCGCGAAAGGCGTAGCTGTACCCATCGTACTCCACCGTCTCGATCGTGTTGTAGCCAAAACTTCCTTTGATGCCGTTGAAGGTCAGGATGAATTTTGCCGTTTCGCCAAAGACAATTGCGCGCGGCAGAAGGTACGTCGCGCGTTGCAAGCTGCCACTATTGTACATGAGAGAATAGTTGGACATAAAAGCCGGATATTTCTCTGCCAACTTCCTCAAGCCGCCCGCGATCAGGTGCACATCTGGGTTTTTGAAAATTTCGACCACATCCTGAAAGCTAGGATCTTCTGACTTCGAGTCCCATAGGTCCAAGCGGTACAAGGCGCCGTAGTTGGCAACCGATGCCGGCCGCCTTTGTATAGCCGGCCCAGGTTGTTTCATTAGCATTGAAGAGCATCCCACGAGGCCGATCAAAGCCAAGCCTGTTGCAAAGCGATTTCTGCGATTGAATTCCATAGGTAAAGCCTAAATGCGGGGTTTCGGCGCCTCAAGTCCAGAACCCGGGCTAAGATAACTCACTGCGCCCATGTGCCTTCCCGCCTCGCGATATTGCCTGCTCAGCCCCCCTCTGATACCAATGTAAAACCAGCTACAAACGAGGGCCACATGCTACCTTACGAATCCCTAAACTACCTCGAAGAGGACATGCTCTACACCAGCGATGAACTCGCGATGCGCGATTCAGTCCGTGAATTCGTCGACAAAGAGATCATTCCAACGCTTCAGCAGGCCAACCGCGACGAAAAGTTCCCGATGCAGCTCATCCCGCGCTTCGGCGAAATGGGATTGCTCGGCTCGACCATCGAGGGTTACGGCTGCGCCGGCCTCGGCCAGGTCGCATACGGACTGGTGACGCAGGAACTGGAACGCGGCGACTCGGGCATCCGCTCCTTTTGCTCGGTGCAGAGCTCGCTGGTCATGTACCCGATCTTCACCTACGGCTCGGATAAACAAAAAGATAAATACCTGCCGCAACTCGCCTCCGCCAAAATGATCGGCTGCTTCGGTTTGACCGAGCCCGACGCCGGCTCGAATCCGGGCGCCATGCGCACGAAGGCCGAAAAAGTTTCCGGTGGTTACAAACTCAACGGCAATAAAATGTGGATCACCAACGGCTGCATCTCCGACATCGCCGTCGTTTGGGCGAAGCTCGACGGCGAAGTGCGCGGCTTTATCGTCGAAAAAGGCACCAAGGGTTTCACCACCTCGACGATGAAGGGCAAATTCTCCCTGCGCGTGAGCGTGACCTCTGAACTTCACTTTCACGATTGTGTCATTCCCGAAGAAAACATGTTGCCGAAAGCTCAAGGCCTGAAGGGCCCGCTGAGCTGCTTGACTCAAGCCCGCTTCGGCATTGCCTGGGGCGTGCTCGGCGCCGCCAATGCCTGCTATCACACCGCACTCAATTACGCCAAAGAGCGCGCGATCTTTGACGGTAAGCCGCTGGCGCACTATCAACTGGCGCAGGCTAAGCTGGTCAAAATGGTGCAAGAGATTACCAAGGGTAAACTGCTCGTCAC
>JAYWAE010000080.1:0-6591 GCA_043782715.1 Pseudobdellovibrionaceae bacterium
ACTCGACCGGCAAGATCATGGAAACCGGCTACATGGGCCGCTACCACAACTCCTACTTCGACGGAACGGCCACCATCGATGAATTGCTCTCAGCTGCTCTTTACGCAAGGTTTTCGAGCGCAACTCCGGCGTTGCGCGGAATCGCCAAGCCTACCGGTCTCGTGGAAAAGTACGCCCACTTCCAAGACCGCTACGTACTGGACGGAAATTTCTTTAACCAGATGGACAAAATGGGACTCTGGCTGCCGTTGCCCTATCCTCAAGTCATCTATGAGCCGCATCATCGGGATGCATTCACTAAAGAATACAACTCTCAGTACGGCAACCTGTGCTCGGCGTTGGAAAAACAAATTCGCTAGGCGCTTCGCCTAGCCGAGAAACTTAAAAGTTTTGCTGATAATGAGATCGGGTTCCATCTTCCCGCTCCCGCACTTGCCGCACGGAACATTGGTGGGCAGAGTGATTTTGGCGGGTAAACCATCCTGAGCATACTGGTAGTCTTTGCCACGCTCCACTTTGCACATGGTCTCGACGCTGCAACTTTCGCAAATGTAGGGCAGGCGCAGCGATTCAATCGTGATTTTCGGGTTCACGAATCCCATCACCATGCTGGCTTGTGATGCGATCACCAGCGGGCAGTTGAACAACTGCACCTTACAACCGGCTGGCAGTTTAAGTGTCCACAAGATCCAATTCTTAACCCCGATTGAATTGATCGAGGTGAAACCGCTCATGTCGATCACAATGTGCTTGGGGTCCTGCAGCGGCATGGTGAAAAACGTGGATGTCTCACCCAGCGCTCCTTCGAGCGCGATGTTTAAAATGCCAGCGTCGCGTGTCACTTTCATATGCACTGTATTATCGCG
The DNA here is from genome assembly GCA_043782715.1 of Pseudobdellovibrionaceae bacterium. Classification (GTDB taxonomy): domain Bacteria; phylum Bdellovibrionota; class Bdellovibrionia; order Bdellovibrionales; family UBA1609; genus JALHOQ01. Next base: position 867 of record JAYWAE010000080.1, read on the forward strand.
CCAAAAGATGGAATTCGGCAACTGATATACCTAAACTTTTCGCACGCTCATCGTTGACGCCCACCCGCTCTTGCAATAACTCTGAGGCATGAAATCCGCACTGCAAATCCTCACGACCTTTTCGCTTTCCCTTTTCTCCGCCGCGGGAGCCGCACCCATGGACAAAACCTTCGATTCCTTCACCGTCAAAAGCGCTTCCGGTGGCGATTTGAAACTCAGCGAATACAAAGGCAAAGTCGTGCTGGTGGTCAATGTCGCCAGCAAATGCGGTTTCACACCGCAGTACAGTGAGCTGGAAGAAGTTTACGAGAAATTCAAAGGCAAGGGCTTCATGGTGATCGGCTTTCCGTGCAATCAGTTCGGCGGCCAAGAGCCGGGCAGCAATGAGGAAGTGCAGAAGTTTTGCAAAGTGAACTACGGCGTGACCTTTCCGGTAATGGCGAAAATCGACGTCAACGGCGACGCCTCGGACCCGCTCTACCAATGGCTCAAATCCACCGCCCCCGGCTTCGGCGGCACGGAAGCCATCAAATGGAACTTCACCAAATTTCTGATCGGCAAAGATGGCAAAGTCATCAGCCGTTACGCCCCGACCACCAAACCTAAATCCATCATCAAGGACATCGAAAAAGCCCTGTGAGTGCACCGCTCTTACGGACCTAAGGCGAGACGTTCAATTCTCTGATGCCCGCGGGCCCCTGCGGACAATAGAATTGAATTGGACCTTCGCGGGGGGAGTGCGGACCATGCCTATTGTTTTGCTTTATGCGTGGCTGGGGTTGGGCGGGACACTGATGAAATTCGTCGTACCAGCAAACGACGCCGCGCTGATCGCGCTCCGCGATGGCGTGATGTATCACGCCCGTCCTTTCACCGGAGTAGTTTATGAAACCGGTAGCAGCGGCCTACCCGCGCACCTGACGTTCTTTTGGCGGGGCCGCGACCCGAACCGATCGTCAGCCTTAGTCCGTAAGTCCGCCTCTAGATGAATTTCAAGGCTTCCACGATCGCATAATCTTGCCATCGGCGTGTGCCATTTGGAGTTTTGTTACGCGTCAGGTAGCCCATGTGCCCGCCAAACTCCTCGGCGTGAAAGTGTACCGATTGCGAAAACCGCGCCGCCTCATAGCAAGCAAATGCGACGAAGGGATCATCCTTTGCCGTAATGACCACGGTCGGCGTGGTGATCTCGCTCATCACATCACGCGTTGAGCAGGTCGAATAGTAATCTTCGCGATTTTTAAAACCGTGCGCCGGAGCCGTGAAAATCTCATCAAACGCATACATCGTCGAAAGCCAAGGCAATGCCGCTTTCAAAACCGGATCGGACGGACTGCGCATCACATCGCGCCGGCATAAAATATAAAATTTGATGTCGTAGAGCCGGTTGAGCCCGCTGTGCAAAAGCTTCGAACACTGCTCCAGCTGTATCGGCGCATTGATCGCGATCGCGGCATCGGGCTTCGTTTCGCCGCGTCTCCCACTCTGCAGGAGTAGCAGCGCATTCGCACTCATGGAAAAACCAATGGCCACGTGGCGATGGCGCGGAAACAGACGCTTACCGTAGGCGATCGCCGCCGACAAATCCTCGGCGCGGCCGGAATGATAGAGTTCGCGCGCCAGCCCCGCACCTTCACCGCAACCGCGATGATTGAGCATGATCACGCCATGACCCAGCTTTTGCGCCAGCTGCGAAGTGCGGTGCATGTACGAAGAGTCCGTGCTGCCGGCCAGTCCGTGGAAAATGTAAACGATGGTGCTGCTCGCACCGTCCTGTACAAATGCAATTAGTTTATCACCGCCGCCGGCCGCGATCTCTACGCGGCGGCCTTTCGAGCGTAATTTGGGTGAGGGCAGAATATGTCCCAAAATCGTCTGGGCGTGACCCGACGGCGCCCATGCGGGCGGAATGCATGGTTCAAGTTTCATTTACGCAGGTGCCACTGCCATATTTTGCCATCTTCGGGACGCATGGTTTCACCGGTGAATTCAAAGTCAAGCTTACGCAAAACCGCATTGGACGCGTTTTCCTCAGCCATCGTGCAAGCGAATACGCGCACCGAAGAATCCTGTTGGCGGGCAATGCGAATCAAACTGGTGGCCATGGCGGTAGCAAAACCTTTGCCCTCGAACCCGGTGAATGTGGTGTAGGCGATCTCGACGCTACCGTCCTTGGGCGCGCCCTTGAATGCGCATGACCCGACGGCGATTTCGCCATCAAACGCCAAATACGAGATCCACGGCTTGCGAAATCCCGATTTGTTATAAAATACGGCATTGAGTTGACAAATTTCCTTTGCCTTGGCGGTAAGCTTGCCCGCGCCCGTTACCGAGCCGTCCTGGTAAATTTCCCTGAGCTTGATTTTTCGCACCATCCAGAGGCCTCCACCACGACGAAAGTCATAAACAAGGGTAGGTATAGTTAACTATGCCATTGGTTCGGCTTACAATAAAGCGGTACCGGACCGCTAATTTTCTTGAAGGGAACTATGAAGATGTCGTGCATCGCAGCGCTCACCGGCGCGGCGGCGTTCTTTCTCGCCGCCGCCGGATTTTCAGCCTCGGCTGCTCCCTCAGCGGCTCCGAATTCGGCGCGTATGGCGGAATATCTCTATTACTCCATCCCCAAATCCGGACTTCTGGCCGATTGGCTGGATTCCGTGAAAATGAGCCCCGAACGCCGCACCAACCTGAAAGAATTCACCGAAAAACAAAAACAAAAGAAAGCCAAGCTTCCCGCGATGGAATGGCTGCCGGGATCGTCCGTCATCAAAGTCGGCTCCGGCGCCCGTATTTACAAAATCGGCTTCGATAAAATTCTCTCGCGCCGTGAGTTGCTGGTCAATGGCGTCGCCTACTCCGCCGCCGCCGACGACGACTTTGAAGACGCCGCCACCGAACTCAGCCAAATGGCCGCGCCCAAAGGCACAGCCTTCGAAGGCTTCATTGCCGTTTTATTCTATCAGTTTGGTTTGGACGAGGCCGAAAGTTGCAACTCACCCGGAGGGATCGCCAATTGCGCGTCTAAAACCGACGGTGCGATCATCAAGAGCTTGCTCGGTACGGGCGGCACGATCACCGGTTTTCAATGCGAAGGCCGCAAATTCAGCGCCATCAGCGTGAGCCGTTCAACCGCCACCGGCCAAACCCCAGTCCGTATGGGCATCACATACGAGTACGACGGCAAAGGCAAAGCTCAGAAGGCCACCCTCAATGTGCAGGGCGAAACCATGTGCCGCTACACCTTGAGCGAAGGCAAATTCGTCTCCGTCGACGAGACCCCCCCTGGCCGGGGCAATTGTGAGGGCCGCGCCGCCAGTGAATGGAACGGGGGCTTTCACCCGCTTCACCCAGGTGACGTACCCAAAGTCTTCGCGTTGGTTCCGATACCCATACAGCGGCTGCAGGGATGCTGTGCCGATTCTATCTGCCGTGAGGAAATCGCCGCGGCGATCTCCAATTCCAATACCGCCACGGCCTCAAATCTTTAAGAAACGTACACATCCTAGGCGACCTTCCAATTCTTACAATGCCTCGCACAAATCGGTGGATTCTGTGGTAGGACTTCGGTTCCCCGCGAAAAGAGGATGCCTTGGAGAATTTCGACACACTGAATTTGAAGCCCGAGCTGAAACGCGCCGTTGCCGATCTTGGCTACACCAAGCCGAGTCCGATTCAAGCGCAAGCCCTGCCGATTCTGCTCGGTGAGCCCACCGACTTCATCGGCCTCGCCGCCACCGGCACAGGCAAAACGGCGGCCTTCTCGCTCCCTCTTCTCCAGCGCATCGACGCGCAAAACCGCGACGTGCAGGCGCTGATTCTGTGCCCGACACGCGAACTTTCGCTGCAGGTTTCCCAGCAAATCGACCTCTATGGCAAAGCTCTTGGAATTCGCTCGGTCGCGATTTACGGCGGCGCCGGTTATGACGAGCAATTGCGCGCGCTGAAGAGCGGCGTGCCGATCGTCGTCGGCACCCCCGGCCGCATCATGGATCACATGGAACGCGGCACGCTCCGCTTGGGTGGCGTGCGCAATGTCGTGCTCGACGAAGCCGATGAAATGATCTCGATGGGCTTTCGTGAGGACATCGAAACCATTCTCAAATCTGTTGCGCGCGACCAATCCAATATCTGGCTGTTCTCCGCCACCATGAACGGCCCAGTACGCAAAGTGGCCGATCATTTCTTAAAAAATCCGAAAATGGCCCAAGTCAATAAACAGGAAATGTTGTCCTCGACGGTCGAGCAAATCTATTACATGACTCAAGACGCGCATAAGCCGGAAATCTTGTGCAAGATCATCGACGCCGCCGACGATTTTTACGGTGTCGTATTTTGCCAAACCAAATCTTTGGTCGCCGATCTCGCACGCTATTTAAGCGAGCGCCAGTACAAAGCCGGCGAACTCCACGGTGACATGAGCCAAGGCGCGCGTGAAGCGATGGTCATGGCCTTCCGCCAAAAACGCGTGAAAATCATGGTCTGCACCGACGTCGCCTCGCGCGGCCTCGACATCAAAGACGTCACTCATGTGGTCAACTTTTCGATCCCGCGTGAACTCGACAACTACGTTCACCGCATCGGCCGCACCGCCCGAAGCGGTAAGTCCGGCATCGCCATCAGCTTGGTAACGCCAAGCCATCGCCACTTGATCTCGCGCATCGAACACCTCACCAAGAGCAAGCTGAAAGAGGGCATCGTGCCCACGCGCAAAGAGATCGGCATGAAGAAAATCGGCATGCTGCGCGCCCAGTTCCTCGAGCAACCCGGTTACGTGCGCGCGCTCGAACTGATGGACGAGCAGTGGAAGCAATCCGTCGCCGGCATGAAGCCCGAGGAAGTCGCCGCCCGCTTTCTCACCATGATGTTCCCTTGGGTTTTCGCCGAAGAGCGCCGTCCGCAAATGGCGCGCTCACAAACCCCGCAAGCTCCGGCACCAAACGATCGCCCACGGCGCGCCAACGACGGCCGCCGCGACGATCGCCCTCGCCGCGCCAATGACAGCAAAGACGAACGCCGCTATGAAAAACGCACCGACAAGCGCGATTTCAAAAAGAAGTTCACCAAAGGCTTCCACGGCGCCAAAAAGAGAAACGACCGCTATGCGCCCACAACACCCACATCCGGACCTGACAAGCGCTAATCCCGGCGACACTGGGAAATTTCGCGACAAGGCCGCGGGTGAAGCTGCGACCAAAATCTTGGAGAAGGAGCTCTACGACCTTCTCTATTTGATGTTTGCCGAGGGCAAACACTCCCTGCTCATCATTCTTCATGGCATAGATGCGAGCGGCAAAGATGGAACCGTCCGCCACCTTTTCGGCTGCGCCAATCCGCAAGGAATGCGCGTCCACTCCTTCAAGCAGCCGACGCTAGAGGAGCTCCGCCACGACTATCTCTGGCGCTGCCATCGGGCCGTACCCGAAGCCGGGTTCGCCGCGATTTTCAACCGCTCCTATTACGAAGAAGTGACCACCTTGCGCGTGCACCCGGAATACCTCAAATCCCAGCACCTGCCGGATAAAATCTCGCGCGATCCCGGGATATTTGAAAAGCGCTATCGTCAAATCAACGATTTCGAAAAAATGCTCGCGGAAAACGGCGTGATTATCGTGAAGTTCCTGCTCAACATTTCAAAAAGCGAGCAAAAAAAGCGGCTCACAGAGCGCCTTAAAGATCGCACAAAAAACTGGAAATTCTCCGAACAGGATCTCAAAGAGCGCAG
>JAYWAE010000081.1:0-17497 GCA_043782715.1 Pseudobdellovibrionaceae bacterium
GACGGCGACGGGTTGGTTTTTAAAAAACGCGCCGTCGCAAGTCGCGCAGGCTGAAACCCCGCGGCCGAGCAAGCGGCGTTCATTTTCAAGGCCCAAGTATTTCGCGCTCGCACCGGTGCTGATGATCACAGCGCGCGCTTGATAAAGGTCATTTTCGACCCAAATCTTGAACGGGCGCGATGAGAAATCCACTTTGGTCACGTTGCGGGTAATAAAACGCGTTTGAAAACGCTCGGCCTGCTGGCGAGTCACGGCCATTAGTTCAGGGCCCTGGATTCCATGCGCAAAGCCGGGATAATTTTCGACTTCCGTGGTGGTGGTGAGCTGGCCACCGGCCTCATAGCCTTCAATCATCAACGGGTTGAGGTTGGCGCGCGCGGCGTAGATGGCGGCCGTTAAGCCCGCGGGGCCGGATCCAATAATAATCACATTTTCGATTTTAATGTCGTTCACGGTAGTTCCTTCCAGGATGGCCCTACTCTAACAGCCCGGATGAAGCGGGTACAGCCTATGACCGGACTCGTCAGCGCTCAAACTCCACTGCCAAAGATCCAATGCGACTTGGGCCGGGTCATGCACACCCTTTACGCGCGCAGCCGCGCCTGGAGGGAGCATTTCGGTGTCCATATAACCAGGTGAGAACAGCCGGATATCCCAACCCGGTGATTCGGCTTTGAGCGAGAGAAAAAGCCCTTTGAGCGCATGCTTGGCCGCGGCGTAGGAGGCCGCCATAGGATCTGCCGCATTCTCCGCCACAGCGCTGCCTACAAGAATCAGCTGTGGAGGCTTGGCTAGGCGGCTCAGCACATGGGCCACGCGCGCGGGAAAAAGAAAGCTGACTTCGAGCCCCCACTGATGATCTTTCCATTTCCGCTCGGAGAACAAACCATAGGGTCCGCCGCCCGCCATACATATGACTTGGCTTACGGGAGTTTCGCTCAAATAGGCGAGCACGGCAAACTGGCCTTCGGGAGTCGAAAAATCCGCTTCGACTCCGGTGAACCCCGGCACTTCCAGAGCCAAGCGCGACAACGCCGCCTCTTTGCGGGCAAAGCCGGTGACGGGTTTTGCGCCCGCGATTTGGCGAACCAGCGCGGCGCCTAAGCCACGGCTGGCGCCGAGTATGACGACTCGATCCATAAGGCCAATTTGCAATGCATGAGCGAATCACGCAATATGAAAGACAAATGCCGATCATTCGTTTCATTAAAAACCTGCCGGAGATTCAAGTCGAGAGCGGTGCTGTCTTGATGAAATCACTCATCGCGGCGGGCCTGCCCGTCGCCAGCTCGTGCCACGGCGATGGCGTGTGTTCAAAATGCCGGGTTCGCGTCGTCGAGGGCGTTGAAAATCTTTCCAAAATCGGCGACCTCGAACAGACTCTGCGCGACCGCAATCGTTTGAGCCCCGAATACCGCATCAGCTGCCAGACTCACGTCCTCGGCGACGTAACCGTCGACACCGGGTATTGGTAGGATCGTATCTTGCGATAGCCTTCCTCCAACTAGGAGGAAATATGTTTAAACAGTTTATAGGTACGGCAGGGGCGGTTCTCGTCCTGATAATCGGACTCGTCTCTTGCAGCCCGGAGAATAAAAAGCGCGATGTCTACTCCCCGCCGCCGCCGGTCATCCGCATGGCGAGTGGCGTTCAGAGCATGCGTGAGTTCGATGCCGACAGCCGGCGGCAAGCCGATCTGCGCGACACGGTTGACTTAACTGCAGCCGCACCTACACGCGTGATCGTGAGCAGCACGTGCCGCGTGGGAAATTCCAGCTCTCATTCTCAAACCGATCTATCGCGCGCGCGCGATTTTGAATTCGCTCAGGTGCTCCCCGAGGGGGCTCTGCTTGAAGAGCTCACGACCACGCCCGCCGACTGCAGCTTTGAGTTGAATTTGTACAACGAAGCGGGTTCGAATCATATTTTCCACATCGACGCCATTCCGATATACGAGAAAGCGGAGCCCGGCGTGCACTTGGCCAACGAGGCCTCGACGGTGCCTGCCCCGCCCATGCTGCATCTGACACCGCTCCTCGAAGGCGTTCGCTTTCGCTTCAACAATCTGGGGCCGGCGCTATCTCAAGTAGCTTGTACAGACATGGTGCTGCCGGAGCTATCGTTCAATCAGGTCGCCGAGCTGGCAAACGTGAATTTAAATGCGGCCAAGCTCCGTTCCGGAAGAAGCATTGAGATCCTACAAGAAAATCCCCGGCAGGTTTGCCGAGTCGTAATTTCTGCCCAGGGGATACGTATGGCCGTTAGTCCGCGCTTCACGCTTCAACTGCCACGCCCGGATCCGGTTTTGAGCAAAGTCAGCCAGATAGCAAAATGTTCGGATGTAGAGGAGTGCCAAGGCCCCGCCAATCTCGCCACTGGCAAAGCTTTGATTTTTCAAACTTGGCGAATCGAAAACCCGTCGGCCTATCCCCGGTTTTTGCGCTTTTATAAAAAAGGTGCGGCGATGGATGGCGTAATGGGTTCGGTTTCCTATTACCTTAAGAATTTAAATTTCCCAACTGTGCTTTCACGAATTCACGCGCATCTGCTTTTTTTGCGTCCGCGGTTTGAGCCTGAGCAACGCATTCAGGAGGACGCGCAGCAGATCACGATTCGATTAGAGGCCAGAGAACATTTAACCTTCGACGCCGTGCTAGACGGGGGCCGTCCGCTCGAAAACAGAGGAGTTCCTCGCTGGTTTTTGTACTTGGATCCGGTGGAACAACCCGAATTTAGCGAATTGTCGCCAAAGCTTGAGGAAATCGCGCGCCATTCCGTAAAGGTGGATTCCTACTACAGTGACTTCCCCTATGACGATGACGTCATCCGCCACTTGACCCGCAATTCCGACCAAAATTTGAACTGGCCTTAACTACGCGCGCAGCATGCGCGCGTAGCCGATGGGGATCCCCTGGCGCATGAAGATGCGCTCGAAGGCGGTGACAAAATTCCCCTCGGCATGAGTCGACTGGTGGAGGTCGTGAGTGAAGGCCTCCATTTTATATGGGCTGCGTTCGAAACGTTTCAATGACCAATCAAAATATTCGCGGCTGTCGGTTTTAAAGAACAGGCGCGAGCCCGGGCGCTGCATGACGTGCAGGCGCTCAAGGAACTCATCTTGAATCAAGCGATGCTTGTAGTTGCGCGCCTTCTCCCACGGGTCGGGGAAGAAAATAAAAACATCATTCACTTCGCCTTCGGTAAACAGCTCCGGCAACAGGTATGCATTGTAGCGGGCAGCCCGGGCGTTGGTTTGTCCTGAGCGCAGGCAGCGGCGGATGGATTGAATCAAGGGCTTGTAACGCAGCTCGATTCCCAGCACGCAGCGATCTGGATATTTGCGCGAGTGCTCGGCGAAGTGCAGACCGTTGCCGGTGCCGATTTCTAAATCGATGGGCGTCGCCGCCGATGTCGCGAAGGCATCGGTGCGCCACTTGCCGCGAAAGCCCGGTGTCTTTTCTTCATCATAGCAATAGGGCGCAAACTCGCCATACAGCGCTTGGATATAGGCGTTGGGCGCCGGAATACTCTTAGTCCGGCTGACCCGGAGTTGACCACTTTTTGACATCTGGACCCTAGTGGATACCACAGGTTGCACCCCGGCGCCATTGTGAGATGATTGCCTAAGAGCACGCATTTAAGGAGTCCATCATGAAGCTCATACACACCCTATTTCTCGTGTCGATTCTAGCATTTGCAGGCCAGGCCTTCGCGGTCCCGGCGGAGGGCCATAAGTTAATGGTTGCCGGCCCCTCCCCCTACGCCGTTGAAACTGCCCGTAAAATTCTTGCTAAGGGCGGAAATGTCGCCGATGTGACGGTGGCCGTGGCACTGACACTGGCCGTGACTTCGCCCTACTATGCAGCTTTGGGTGGTGGCGGTTTCGCCATGATCAAAATGGACGGCCCGGTTCAGGCTTTGGACTTCCGTGATACCGCGCCGGCGGCGGCGGGAAAAGATTATTTCAAAGACACTCCTGAAAATACCTCGCTCACCGGTGGCAAAGCGACGGGCGTACCCGGGATTCCGGCCGGTTTGTGGGCTCTGCACCAGAAGTACGGCAAGCTGAAGTGGCTTCAACTCTTTGAACCCGCCCTCGAATTGGCGGCGAAGGGATTTCAGGTCAGTGGTGAGTGGCACAAGGTGACCGTGGAAGAAAAGAGCCGCTTCACCGATTTGGCGCGCGGGATCTTTTTTAAGAAAGACATGAGCGCGTACCGGCCCGGCGATATTTTTAAACAGCCCGAGCTGGCCAAAGCTCTGCACGAACTACGCACCAAGAACATGAAGGGTTTCTACGAAGGGCCCGTGGCCGAAGATATCGTGAAGAGCCTCGCGGAGAGCGGCGGCCAAATGACGCTGGATGATCTCAAGAATTACAAGGTGCGCTGGCTGCAACCGCTGACTGCGGATTTTGAAGGCTACAAAATCTATTTAATGCCGCCGCCGAGTTCGGGTGGCGTGGTCATTGCGACCGCACTCGGATTGATGGATCGCCTCAAGCTGCGCGACAAGCCGATGAATTCAGTGGATGAGTGGCACTACCTGGCCGAGATTGAGGCGCGCGCGTTTCGCGGCCGCTCGCAACTGGGCGATCCTGGTTTCAACAAAAATCCAGTGGCTTATTTGACCTCAGGTGCATATCTGGATGAGTTAGCCAAGTCCGTGAATCCAAAGCAGACATCCTATTTGGCACCGCTGACGGCGAACGAACTGCCCAAAGAAAGGCCCGAGACCACGCACTTCTCCGTGATGGATGCCGAGGGCCATGCGATCGCCATGACCATTACCCTAAATGGCAGCTACGGTTCGGGCGTGGTGTCGCGCAAATTCGGGATCGCGTTCAACAACGGGATGGACGACTTCACCACCAAACCGGGCGTCGCCAATCAATATGGTTTGATTCAAGGCGACGCCAACAGCGTCCAGCCGGGCAAGCGCCCGCTCAGCAGCATGAGTCCGACCCTGGTTGAAAAAGACGGCAAGATCGTCATGAGCCTGGGCTCGCCCGGCGGCCCGCGCATCATCACCGGAGTTTTGCAAGTGCTGTACCGGGCATTGGCGCAGAAGATGGACATCGATCAGGCGTTGCAGATGCCGCGAGTGCATCACCAGTTTATGCCGAGCAAATTGTACCTCGAGCCCAAGCGCTTTGCGCCCGAAACAATCGAAGCGTTGAAAGCGCGCAAGCACATCGTCGAAGAATCTGGCGGCGGCAAAGTTTACGCGGTACGTTTGCGTCCTGATGGAATTCTGGAAGGCGCATTTGATATGCGTGGCGAAGGCGCAGCCGGAGGGCAGTAGGCGCGGCCGCCGGGTAAAGTGAACCGGCGTGAATCAATCCGCCAAAAAATACTTAAGGTCGTCCGGCAACGCCGCTTGGCTAGCTTCGAGTTCGCCGCCCGTGCAAACTGGCACGGCATAGTTGGGCATGACATAAACTTGAACATTCGCGGAACCGGCTAACTTTACGCTGTAGGTTCCGTCACTCAAAATCTCAACTTCGGCCCGCATCGAGAACTTTTCTTGCAGGCGACGCACGGGTTCACCCAATTCCGACTGAAAAAATGTGTAACTTGCGCTGGGCGCGGCAGGGACCACTCCTGTTGCGGTGCCGAAACGTACGCACAGGGGTTTGGCCGCGAACACTAGGCCACGCGCTTCGCGCTTAAACTCTAAGCCCGGGATCAGTCCAGGAATCGTGCGCTCTAAGTTGAGTGGATACAAATCATAACTCCATACCACCGGACCGTCTGGTATACCTTGCTGCAACTCATCCACGGCCTGGGTCGCGGCCGTGCGCAGTGGATCGAACATCAACTCATCGAGATGGCGGATCGGGCAACCGAATTCGGCCTCAGGTAAATCTGCTATATTTAGACAGTGCACGCGGTTGGCCATAGCGAAATCGCCGCTGAGAGTGGATGGAATTTTCTCGAACAGCTTGAAGAAGCGCTCGACGCTTTTGCCGCCGGCCGCGAAAAAATACACCGAATTCAAAACTGCCTGCACGGTCGTGAAATCACCGCCCGTGAACACCGGCGAGCCGGAATTGCCTTCGACAATCTCACAATCGAAGAGTGAGAGCCCGACACCGCGATCTTCCGCTCCCCCCAAGAACACAGGCTGATGCGGGCGCACCGTGCACTCCTTGCGTTTGACCACTAGGTCGGTCATCAGCCTGCCTTCCATTGCCTGATTGACCACGTAGAGGACGGGATTTTCCAGCTCGACGGGAGTTTTGCGCGAGATCTTGAGGGGGGTGGCCTCAGTCGCCGGTTCACGCAGCTGATAGAGCGAAAGATCTTCGCTGATTCCCTCTTCGTCTTTGGCGAAACCGAAGGCGTGGAAGAGCCGCGGTCCGACAGCTTTGTTCAGCGTCTTGCCACCGGCGCGAAAAAAGAAAATCACGCGCGTCGGTTCGAATTCACGGCCGCAGTGGCCGTTGGTCAAAATGCGATCCACCGCAACCAAAGTAGCCGTGCAACGGGAGAGTTCTTGCCCTCCGCCCGGCAAGTCGTTGACGAAAATCACCGCGCCGACGCCGTCTGGACAGTCGCCGCTGGAGCATTGCAGGTTTACGGACTCAGCGGACCATCTTGCAAGTTTGGCTTCGGCCGGGACGATGCCGCGCCCATCACCGCGTGTGGCCGAGTGGCGCTCAGCTGAACAACCTACCAAAACGGCTCCCGCTAGGGTGGAGAGTGTGAGAATCGCGAGGCGTAAACTCTTGGGCATTTTGATCTCCGGATGGCGAGGTTGTACGGCATCCGGCCGCGATTTTCCACAGGATGGGCAAGGCGCGGGAAAGATTCCCGAGCCGCATAAAAGATCGACAATGCACCGATTTCGCCTCTACTTGACCGCGCTGAAATCGAAAATTTCCACCCGGTTGCGGCCGTTCTCTTTGGCCGCGTAAAGCGCACGATCGGCGTAGCGGACCAGTCCGCGGGCGTCCACTTCGCGGCTATTGGGATTGAGGATCGCCAGGCCCAAACTGGCGGTCAAATCGATGGAATAAAATTCATTTTTAAAGGTGGTCTCGGCGATTCTCGTACGCAGGCGATTGGCGAAAGTGACTGCGCCTTCTTGCGTGATCTCGGTCAAAACGATCAAATATTCGTCACCCCCATAGCGGGCTGCGAAGTCGACTTTGCGGATATTTTGATGCACGATTTTGCCTACGGATTTGATCACGTAGCTGCCAAAAAGGTGATCGTGGTTGTCGTTCACCTTCTTGAAGTGGTCCAAGTCCATCATCAACACGCACACCGAACGGTTGTACCGGCGGGCGCGGTCGAGTTCGAAATCGAGCTTTTTGTAGAGTGAGCGCATGTTGAAAAGGCCCGTCAGATCATCGATGTCGATCAGCTCTTTGAGCCGGTCGTTGGCCTTTTTCAAACTGTCATTCAAGTCTTTAATGCGCAACTGGGTGCGTACGCGTGCTAGCAACTCACCGACGTCGAAGGGTTTGCAAACGTAATCATCGGCACCGGCGTCGAGTCCACGGATCACGTCTTCGATTTTTGAATTGGCTGAGACAAAAACAACCGACACGTATTCGTCGCGCGAGCGCAGCTTGGGCAAAGTCTCGAGGCCGTTCAATCCTGGCATGTTCATGTCGAGCAAAACCAAATGCGGCAGCCATTCGTTCAGGACTTTCAAGCCGTCGGCGCCCGATTCCGCTTCGCGCGCGGTGTAGCCTTCGTACTCCAGCGCTTTGCCCACCAGCCGGCGCGAGATATCGTCGTCGTCGATGATTAGCACGCGGCGTTTTTTATTGTCGGTTTGTGCGGCCATGCTCAGACCGTTATCCCTTCCAGCAAAAGTAAAAAGGCGTACTCTTTGGCCAAAGTTTTTAAGGCTTCAAAGCGCCCGGAGGCACCGGAATGGCCGGCTTCGAGTTCCGTGTAAAACAACAAATGATTTTTGTCGATTTTGGTTTCGCGCAGCCGCGCTACCCACTTGGCCGGCTCCCAGTACTGCACTTGCGAATCGTGATAACCCGTGGTCACCAACAGGTTCGGGTATTTCACCGCTTGGATATTGTCGTACGGCGAATAGGCCCGCATCCAATGATATTGTTCCGGAATGCGCGGGTCACCCCACTCTTTGTACTCGCCCGTCGTGAGCGGAATGGTCTCGTCGAGCATGGTGGTGAGTACGTCCACAAACGGCACGGCCGCGATTACGCCTTTGAATAAGTCGGGCCGCAGGTTCATCACCGCACCCATCAACAATCCGCCGGCGCTGCCACCCATGATGTGCAGATGGTCGTTCGAAGTGTATTTGTCCGCGATCAGCTTTTCGCCGCAAGCGATGAAATCGGTGAAACTGTTCATTTTATGCTTTAAGCGGCCGTTCTCGTACCACTGCCGGCCCATCTCAGAGCCACCGCGCACGTGCCCCAGCACGAACACAAAACCGCGGTCGACTAAGCTTAGCACGGAACTACGAAAGTAAATGTCGGTGGTCAGGCCGTAAGATCCGTAGCCGTAGAGCAAGAGCGGATTTTTGTCGTTGAGCACGGTGCCCGCTTTCATCAGCAAGGACATTGGCACTTGTGCGCCATCCTTTGCCGTAGCCCATAGGCGTCTCGACTCATAGCGACTAGGTTGGTATCCAGGCACCTCTCGGACTTTGCGGAGTTCGCGTTTTTTGCCGGTGAAGTCTTCTTCGTAGACGGAGGGGGGTTGGACTAGGGATTGGTAGTTGAAGCGCAGGTAGGTTGAGTCGTAGTCCGGCAGGCCGAGTCCTGCGACTTCGTAGGCTGGATCGGGAAATTTGAGTAGGCGGCCGGCTTTCGTATTGCGGTCGATTACGCGCAGCTGAGTCAGGCCATTTTCGCGTTCACTGAGCACGATCTTTGAGGCATAGACGTCGGCGCCCTCCAGATAAACTTGCTCGTTATGCGCGACGACTTCACGCCACTCGTTTTTGCTGGTGGCTGTGACTGGCGCTTCCATCAGCCGGAAGTTGTGCGCTTGCCAGTTGGTCAGCACGTACAGCCGGTCGCCGCCATCGGCCAGCGAGCATTCATGATTTTCTTCCCGCGCCAGGAAGGTGCTCCATTGGCCGCGCGGTTTGTGGGCATCGAGGATACGCCACTCGCAGGAATCGCGTTTGGTGATGCCCATGAAAATCCGCAGCGTTTGTTTGCCCGAGTCGACGTGCACATTGTAGGTCGTGTCTTTCTCCTCAAAGACCAACTCAGGCTGGCCACCGAACTCGTAGCGGTAGACTTGAAACGAGCGCAAGGTTTCGGGATCTTGGCGGGTGTAGAACAAAGTGCGATTGTCGGCGCACCACACGAAGTTGGGCGTTACGGCCTCGATCGTTTCACTCAGAGTGCGCCCGGTGACGAGATCACGAAAATGGAGCGTGTAAATGCGCCGGCCAACGGTGTCGACGGCATACGCCAAATAGCGCTGATCCGGAGAAGTGGCGGTGGCACCGACGTCAAAGTAGGTGTGGCCTTTGGCGGCTTCGTTCTCGTCGAGCATGATTTCTTCGGCGGCGTCGAGCGTGCCTTTCTTACGGCAGTGCAGCTCGTACTCTTGGCCGCTCTGATAGCGCGAGTAGTACCAGTAGCCCGCGTCGTAAACCGGCACCGAGGCATCGTCTTCTTTGATGCGGGAGCGCATTTCCGTGTAGAGCTTTTTTTCTAACTCCTCAACCGGTTTGAGCGCTTCTGTGACTCGCGCATTCTCTTGCTTCAAGAACTCCATAACAGGCGCGGAGTCGCGCTCACGCATCCAGAAGTAGTCGTCCATGCGGACGTCGCCGTGAATCTCGTGGCGGTGGGGAACTTTGGCGGCCGGTTTGAACATGCAAGAACCTCTTTTTGGAAAAATCGGTAACAATCCTTTTTAACGGGTCTTAGGGCATTTTGTCCCAAGTTGTTCCACCCAACTGGTAAGCAATCGTGAGTCACCATCTGCGACCATAAAGACGTCGCTTCGCCTGAGCCCGACTAGAATCCCCAACTTTCGATCAATTTTAATTTTGCTTCCCCAGTGCTGATCACAAGTATTGAATTCGTCAAAATGCGCTTCAGGAAATATATGGTTCTGTAGATAGATAAAATCCTTCTCTTGCTGTTCGTCTGAAATCCAAATTGACCGTCCGGATACCTGACCCGAGTCAGGGTCCATGCTGAGAAACCCCAATGGCGACCCGTCTGAATTCGAGTAAGACCAGGTCTCATACTTCACAGTGCCCACAACCTCAGTCGTTTTAGAGCTGGGGAAACCTATTTTAGAAGTCACCGCCGTCTGCGTGTCACCCAAGGATATTTTCGCAAGTTTACTTAAAACCGGCCCAGCTCCGCCCGGAGAGGATTTTGAGCTCGTTGCACAAGCTCCCAAAAGTAGTCCAACAACAATCGCAAAGAATCTACTGGTCACCTTGGCACTCCTTTTCCAATTTCAAAAGCGAACTCATATTCTTTTCTAACCAAACCAAGATTTCGGGCGATTTAGCCTTCAGGGTTGCCCGCTCAAACAAATAAAATTCTATATTGTTGGCAAAATCTTCCTCTGGTGACGACTTACCGTCAGATTCAACAAATCCGCCCTCGCGCACACTATTAGATTTCCAGCCGGAGCTACGCTGATAGTCCCGAAATTGGGCCGCCCATTCGCCTTGGGAGAGAAAATGTGCCAACTCATGAGCTAAAATCCGTGGAATCTCAATTGGTTTAGCAAAAGCACTGGGGAATAGAATTATATATTCGTCGGAGCTAACTGCTGGACTATAACCGGTAATAATACCGCCGTTTCCACTCGCCATGGCAATTGCCTTCAGTTTTGATGGGCGGAACGACCTTGGCATTTTTGAAAGTGCTCGCTCTACAATACGGCGATCCCGCGACGCCAATCTGGAAAATGGCTCGGCCTTGGCATTCAATTTTTGCTGCCAATAGACCTCCAACTTACATTTTGATTTGGCCGGAAAATGACAAAAGTCTTCGCACCTATCTGTGCAGTCAAAAGTGCCCATGCCATTTTTGGCCATGGAACATTTGATTTCACATTCGCTGGTACCCGGCTTCAATTTCAAGGACCGGAACCAATCCTCGCAATTTTTATCGGCATGTACAGCGAGGCTAAATGCGCAACTCATCAGAATCAAAACTGTGAATCGTCTCATCAGATCACGCCTGATCTAGGTCTTTGATTTCGCTCTTCAGACGATTGAGCTTCGTGCTGACAACATCCCAAACAAGTGCGTCATCAACGCCAAAATAGCCATGCACCAAAATATTTCTAAATCCAACGATTTTGCGAAAATCAGTAATTTTCAGCTCTATTTCACCGCTGATTTGGCTTGCCTGCCTCAGGGCTTCACCAATGTTGAGAAGCTTTCTTTCGACCGCGGCTTTAGTTTTAGCGTCTTGAGAATAGCCAAGTATGTCCATTCCACGGATAAACAATTCAATCTCATCTAGAGATGACAATATTTCCTCTGTATATGCTTCTAACCTACGCGGCATATATGTTTTCCTGTGAAGCAAGAATTTCGGCTCTAATAACGCGATTCTTTAAAGAAGACGCAGTTACCAGATCTACTTTTTCATAGTGAAAAATGCTTTTCAACCCGTCTAGGAAATCAAAAAAAATATCCATCGACACAGACTCAAATTCTACTAAAAAGTCGATGTCACTTTTGCCATCCTGGAAGCCGCCCCGGATTACGGAGCCAAATACCGCCAACGACTTCACGCCCATATTTTGACAGTGCCGTTTTAACTCATCTTCATTGACGTCGAATTGGCGTAGTATTTGAGCCTTCGAAAGATTTTTCCCTGCCATACGTCACCCCGATTCGAATCGCTTAGTCACTCTATCAAGGATCAGGCGCTCCAGGTTTTTAGTCAATTTGTTGACTCCCAGCATTCGCTACTTTATTCAAAAAACACAATGTCTTATCCGCACAAAGAGATCGATGAAAAGTGGCAGGCTGCGTGGGAGAACGCCAGCGCATTCCGCACGCCGCAAGATTCTTCCAAACCCAAGTTTTACGCCTTGGACATGTTCCCGTATCCGTCGGGAGCCGGCCTGCACGTCGGGCACCTCGCGTCCTACACCCCCACCGACATTGTGGCGCGCTACAAGCGGGCGAAGGGTTTCAACGTTCTGCATCCGATGGGCTATGACGCCTTTGGCTTGCCGGCCGAGCAGTACGCCATCCAAACCGGCGTGCATCCGGAAAAAACCACCAACAAAGCCATCGAGAATTTTCGCCGCCAACTCAAGTCGTTTGGTTACTCGTTCGACTGGGAGCGCGAAGTTTCGACCGCCGACCCTGGTTTTTATAAATGGACGCAAT
This sequence comes from Pseudobdellovibrionaceae bacterium, assembly GCA_043782715.1. Classification (GTDB taxonomy): domain Bacteria; phylum Bdellovibrionota; class Bdellovibrionia; order Bdellovibrionales; family UBA1609; genus JALHOQ01. The sequence goes on from JAYWAE010000081.1 coordinate 12,331, forward strand.
TTATCTTTCTGAAGCTTTTCGAAAAGGGCCTCGCCTACCAAAAGGAAGTGCCGGTCAACTGGTGCCCTGAGCTACGCACCGTTTTGGCCAACGAAGAAGTGGTCGACGGCAAGAGCGAGCGCGGCGGCCACCCCGTCGTGCGCGTGCCGATGAAACAGTGGATGCTCAAGATCACCGATTATGCCGAAAAATTGCTCGAGGGCCTCGACCGCATCGACTGGCCCGAGCGCAGCAAAGAGGGCCAACGCCACTGGATTGGCAAGTCTGAAGGCGCGCAGGTTAAGTTTCACCTCGAAGGCTCCAGCGACTCGCTGGAAGTATTCACCACCCGCCCCGATACGATTTTCGGCGTCACGTTTATGGTGGTGGCGCCCGAGCACCCTCTGTTGGCGCAGCTGACCTCGCCCGCGCAAAGGGCCGCGGTGGAGCAGTATGTGGACGCCACCTCGCGCAAGAGCGAGATCGACCGCAAAGCCGCCACTGAAAAAACCGGCGTGTTCACCGGCGGGTTCGCGCTCAACCCGATGCTTCCTGCGTCCGACCCGGCCGCCAAAATTCCCGTATGGGTCGCGGACTATGTTCTGATGGACTACGGCACTGGCGCGATCATGGCGGTACCGGGCCACGATACGCGCGACTTCGAGTTTGCCAAAAAATTCGCTATTACCGTACTGCGCGTACTCGAGAGCGAAAGCGATTTGCCTTTCGAAGGCGATGGCAAATTGGTCAATTCTGGGTTCCTGAATGGACTTTCGAAAACCGACGCCATTCAAAAGGCGATTGCGGAACTCGAGAAAAAAGGCCTAGGCACGCGCGTGGTGCAGTACAAACTGCGCGACTGGCTGTTCTCGCGCCAACGCTACTGGGGCGAACCGTTCCCGATCGTGCATATGGCCGACGGCAGCACCCGCGGCGTTCCGCTCAATGAGCTGCCCGTGGTTTTGCCGCCGGTCGCGGATTACGAGCCTACTGCCAAGGGTGAGCCGCCGTTGGCGCGGGTGCCTGAGTTTGTCAGCTACAGCGATGCGACGACGGGCGCCAAAGGCCGGCGCGAAACTGACACCATGCCGGGTTCCGCGGGCTCATCTTGGTACTTCTTGAGATACACGGATCCCAAGAATTCGACGGAGGCCTTTAGCTTCGCCGCACAAAAATACTGGATGCCAGTCGATCTCTACGTCGGCGGTCCCGAACATACGGTCGGACATCTGCTGTATGCACGGTTCTGGCACAAAGTTCTCTTTGATTGTGGTTTGGTCAGCACCGATGAGCCCATTCAAAAGCTGGCGCATCAGGGCTCCATTCTCGGCCCCGACGGCCAACGGATGTCGAAGTCGCGTGGCAATGTGGTCAATCCGGACGACGTGCGCGCGACCTACGGCGCCGACGCCACTCGCATGTACATTTGCTTTCTTGGTCCCTATGACAAAGACAAGCCCTGGGCGACGACCGGTATCGCGGGCGTACATCGCTTCCTGGAGCGTGTGTGGCGCCTTGTGGTCGACGACGAAGGTAAAAACCTAATCCTGACCGACGGGGAAGTTCCGGAGGTTATCAACAAGCTTCTCCACAAGACGATTAAAAAAGTCAGTGATGACTACGAGGCCTTGAGCTTCAACACCGCCATCAGCGCGATGATGATTCTGGTCAACGAGTTCTACAGCCAGAACGTCAAGCCCAGAGCCTCTATAAAGGCGCTCACGCAATTGCTGGCTCCGCTAGCCCCCCATATCGCCGAAGAGCTTTGGTCGCGGCTGGGTGGCGAAGGATTTGTCTCGCTCGCGCCCTGGCCGGCTTTCGACCCTTCACTCGTTCAGGACGACTTCGTCCGGATGGGCGTTCAGGTCAACGGCAAGACTCGCGGAGATATTGAAATCAGCCTGACCACCAGCGAGGCCGACGCCGTGGCTTTGGCGCTGGCACAGAATGCGGTCAAAAACGCGGTGGACGGAAAAAATGTTGCTAAAGTCATCTATAAGCCCGGTAAAATCCTGAACATCATTGTCAAATAGCTCTGGAGACTCTACATTCGGCAGCTCAATATTGCAGGTTGCGGGCCGCTATACGGCGTCCTTTTATTTTCTGAGTGAGGAAATGAACTGATGAGTGAATGGAACACGAAGAAATCCGCGGAACTTTACGGCATCAATTACTGGGGCGCGAACTTCTTCCGGGTCAATGACGCCGGCAATGTCGAAGTGAAACCCGCCGGCACCACGGGCCCGGGTCTCGATATGTACCATTTGATTCAGGATTTGCAGGAGCGCGGTATCCGCCTTCCCATCCTGCTGCGCTTTCCCGACATCATCAAATCGCGCATCGAACTGCTGAATGGCTGCTTTACCCGCGCCATCGAAGAAGCCAAGTACACCGGCGTCTATCGCGGCGTTTATCCGATCAAAGTGAACCAGCAGAAGCATTTGGTGGAAGAGATTTTGGATTTCGGCCAGTTCCACCGCATGGGTCTCGAGGCCGGCTCGAAGCCTGAGTTGCTGATTACCCTCGCGCACATGGATACGCCGAACGCGCTGATCATCTGCAATGGTTTTAAGGACCAAGAGTACATCGAGATGGCCCTGATCTCGCAAAAGCTCGGCCGCAATACGTTTATCGTCGTCGACCGCTATTCGGAGTTGGCGATGATCGTCAACGCCGGTAAGCGCCTCGATATTCGTCCCAAGATCGGCTTTCGCGCCAAGCTCAACACGCCCGGAAGCGGCCGCTGGTCGGAGACTTCGGGCGCCAAGAGCAAATTCGGCCTGACGCCTTCTGAAATCGTGAAGGGCCTCGAGTACCTGCGCGGCGAAAACATGCTCGATTGCTTGCAGCTGATTCACTTCCACATCGGCTCGCAGATCCCGTCGATTCAAGCGATCAAGGCCGCCATCAAAGAGGGTGCGCGCTTCTTCACTGAGATTTACGCCATGGGCGCGAATCTCAAGTACATCGACGTCGGCGGAGGCTTAGGCGTGGACTACGACGGCTCCGGCCGCTCGGATAGCTCGACCAATTACTCCGAGCAAGAATACGCCAACGACATCGTCGCCATCTTGCAGTCGATCTGCGATGAAAAGAAAATCCCGCATCCTGACATAATCTCCGAATCGGGCCGCGCGCTCGTCGCCCACGCCACGGCGCTGGTCTTCGACGTACTCGGCCAGAGCGAGATGATCTTGCGCGATTACTCACTCGCCAACGTCGACAAAGAATCGCGCTTGGTGCAGGACTTGTGGGACATCTACCGCTCGCTCAACCAGGCCAACATCAACGAGTACTACAACGATTTGATCGAGAAGAAGCGCGATACGCTACAACTGTTTACATACGGCGTGTTGTCGCTTGAACAGCGCGCGAAGGCCGAGGATCTTTTCCGCGCCATCGCCACCAAGATCGTCGATCTCTCGCGCGGCAATGCCGAGCTCGACGACATCCGCTACAACCTGGAGCAGGAACTGTCGGATACATATTTCTGCAACTTCTCGGTCTTTCAGTCGCTCCCCGACTCGTGGGCGCTCGATCAGCTTTTCCCGATCCTGCCCATTCATCGCTTGAATGAACGGCCCGACCGCCGCGCGGTGCTGGTCGACCTGACTTGCGATTCGGACGGCAACATCACCAACTTCATCGACGCCGAAACCGGCGGCGAGCAGAAGTACGTGGAAGTGCATAACTTGGAACCGGGCCAACCCTACTACATGGGCGTCTTCCTCACCGGCGCGTATCAAGAGATCTTAGGCGATCTACACAACTTGTTTGGCGACACCGATGCCGTTCACGTTTCGCTCAACGAGAACGGTTACCAAATCGATCACGTGGTCGAAGGTGATGACGTCCGGGAAGTGCTGCAGTATGTGGAGTACTACAAAGCCGACCTGATCGAACGGGTGCGCAAAGCCACAGAGAGCAGTATTTTGAAAGGTACGATTTCGCGTTCGGAAGCCCGCTTGCTGCTCGAGCATTACGAGCGCGGGTTGGCGAGCTACACCTATCTAACCGAAGAATCGGTCATGCCGTTCTTCTCGTCAAAAAAGGATCAAGCGAATGGCCACACAAACGCAGGCAATGGGACCGATCAGCCAGTTCATAACGAAACACTACCGGCATTTCAACTCAGCAACATTAAAGGACGCCTCTGAAGCCTACGTTCAGCATCTGAACAGCGGCGGTAAGATGTTGGTCACCTTGGCCGGAGCCATGAGCTCGGCCGAACTGGGCCTATCGCTGGCGGAGATGATTCGGCAGGATAAAATCCACGCCATCTCGTGCACCGGCGCGAACCTGGAAGAAGACGTTTTCAATTTGGTGGCGCACAACGATTACGTGCGCATCCCGAACTGGCGCGAACTGACTCCCGACGACGAAATGGCGCTGCTCGAGAAGCACTTGAACCGCGTCACCGACACTTGCATCCCCGAGGAGCAAGCCATCCGCCGCATCGAAAAGCAGATCCTCACCAAGTGGGAGACTGCGACCAATGAGGGTAAGTCGTACTTCCCGCACGAGTACTTCTATCAAATCCTTTTGGATGGTTCACTCGAGAAGCACTATCAAATTGATCCCAAGAATTCATGGCTGCTTGCGGCCGCGAAGAAAAACCTGCCGATGGTCGTGCCCGGCTGGGAGGACTCCACACTCGGCAATATCTTCGCCGGTCACTTGATGCGCAAGACGATCAAGAAAGACTGCCTAAAGATCGGCCCGGAATACATGGTCGCGCTGGCTGAATGGTACATGTCGACCGAAAACAAGCAGGGCATCGGCTTCTACCAAATCGGTGGCGGCATCGCCGGCGACTTCCCGATCTGCGTCGTACCCATGCTCCAACAGGACATGGAACGCGACACGCAAAAGTGGTCGTACTTCTGCCAAATCAGCGACTCGACGACGTCGTACGGTTCCTATTCAGGCGCTGTGCCCAACGAGAAGATCACTTGGGGCAAACTCGACAAGTTTTCCAAGCGCTTCATCGTAGAGAGCGATGCCTCGATCTGCGCGCCGCTGATGTTTGCTTATATTCTAGGTTGGTAACTTAAAACCGCGGCGCCGCGGTTTTACAGTCTCTAGATTGCACGCCTAGATACAAAACCCGCTCCGGCATCCGGCGCGGGTTTTGCGTATGTGCGGGGCATGCCGCTCCCTATCCCGTTATTCCAGAGTAGATTCCCTC
>JAYWAE010000082.1:0-17481 GCA_043782715.1 Pseudobdellovibrionaceae bacterium
TTCAGCTTCAACAATCCGCGCGGCGCCTGCTCGACTTGCAACGGCCTAGGTACTCTCGATTTTGAGGAGGTCGAACAAGAGGTCGGCTACTCTCAAGGCGACGGCTATCACAATGTGAAGACGACGAAATATTACTTCAAAAATAAAAAAATTCAACAAGACGACGACGAAGAGGATCAGGGCATCGATGAGTATGCGATCCGCACCTGCCCGGACTGCGCCGGCACGCGCCTCAACGCCAACGCGCGCAACGTGCTCTTGCAAGGTAAGAACATCGTCGCGCTCTCGGATATGGCGTCGGGTGAGCTGCATACATGGATGGAATCGCTCAAGCTGCAGCCGCGGCAAAAGTTGATCGGCGAAAAAATTCTGCAGCAGATCCAATTCCGCCTCGACTACCTCTCGCGCGTCGGTGCCGGTTACTTGAGTTTGTCGCGTCCCACACGCACGCTTTCCGGTGGTGAGGCTCAGCGTATTCGTCTCGCCACGCAGGTGGGTTCGGGACTGGTCGGCGTGCTGTACGTACTCGACGAGCCGAGCATCGGGCTGCATCCGCGCGATCATCACCGTTTGCTCGAAATGATCCGCGAAATTCGCGACCGTGGGAATACGGTGCTGATGGTGGAGCACGATGAAGAGACCATCCGTCTTGCCGATCATTTGATCGACATGGGGCCGCGTGCGGGCCGACTGGGCGGAGAGGTGCTGGCGAGCGGAACGCCGGCCTCGGTGACACACAATCCGAATTCGGTGACCGGGCAGTATCTTTTGGGTACGAAAAAAATCGCGGTCCCCAAAAAACGCCGCAATGGGTCTGGAAAATTCCTCAGCCTCACTGGCGCGACGGGAAACAACCTCAAAGACGTCAAGCTCGAGATCCCGCTCGGCACTTTGACTGCGATCACGGGCGTATCGGGCAGTGGCAAAAGCACTTTGATCATCGATACGCTGTATCGAATTCTGGCCCGCGAATTCTATGATTCTTCGCTCGAGCCTGCGCCTTTCGCGAAGATCTCGGGGCTTGAGAATCTCGATAAGGTGATTGAGATCAACCAAAGGCCGATCGGGCGCACGCCGCGCTCGGTGCCGGCGACCTACGTCGGTGTGTTCCCGATGATTCGCGATTTGTACTGTAGTTTGCCGGAAGCCAAAATTCGCGGTTACCGTCCCGGCCATTTCAGTTTCAACGTCAAAGGCGGGCGTTGCGAAGCTTGCCAAGGGGCCGGCCAGAAGCGCATCGAGATGCATTTTCTATCTGACGTCTTCGTAAAATGTGAAACTTGCCAAGGGCGGCGCTACAATCGTGAGATCCTCAGCATCAAGTTCCGCGAAAAATCCATCGCCGATGTTTTGGCCATGACCGTGGAAGAGGCGTTGGAGTTTTTCACCAACCACAAGCACATTCACCGCAAACTCGAAACCCTGCACCGCGTGGGCCTCGACTACATGACGCTCGGGCAGAGTTCGACGACACTTTCGGGTGGAGAAGCGCAGCGGGTGAAACTGTCGCGTGAACTCTCCAAGCGTGACACCGGGCAAACGCTTTACATTCTCGACGAGCCGACCACCGGCCTGCATTTTGAAGACGTGCGCAAGCTCATCGATCTGCTGCAGGAGCTCGCAGATCACGGCAACACCGTGATCGTGATCGAACATCATCTGGATGTCATAAAATGTTCGGATCACGTCATCGATCTTGGCCCCGAAGGCGGATCGGGGGGCGGATACATTGTTGCACTCGGAAGTCCCGAGACCATAGTCCAGAACAAGAAAAGCATTACTGGTGAGTTTCTGAAGCCTTATCTATCGTAAGCAGTGATGCATCGAAGTACTTTCATCATGATCGCCCGTGTGGCGCTTGCGTTTGCAATGTTGATCTCGTTCGGTGCGGCGGCTGAGCCGTGGATGGGCAGCCGCTTTGCGAATAACTGCGCGGCCTGCCACGCACCGGGCAAGGTCAACGTGGTTCCGCGCGACCGTCGCTGCACGTTCACGTGCAAAGGCTGCCACACCAGTCCAAGCGGCGGCGGTTTACGCAATTACAACGGCAAGTGGTTCGAATCGCGTTGGTTGAATTCCGCCTACGCCGATGGCTGGGCATTTAATAAAATGCGCCCTTTGCCCGCGAACGAGCAGGCCTACAGTGATGACCGGGTTAAGTCCCTTGATCCCGATAAAAAGAAAAAAGCCGTCCTGCGCGGCTTCAAACTGCGCGAAGCGCCCGGTTTTCCGCCTGAGGAGTTATATTCGCGCGCCAACAGCGACAATGGCCACGTCGAGACTGATAAACAAATGGTTTACTCGCGCATTCCTGATGCGGACCCTTGGCGCATGGCCCAGCGCAAGCTTTGGAACGCCGGCACGGATACGCGCTTGAGCTATTTTTCCAACTCGAACAATTACGCTGCGAAGCGAAGCGGCTACCTATTTCTCACCGACGTCGAAGCCAGTGGCGAGCCGCTGAAGCATTTGAGCGCAGTGGTTGGCGGACGCTTTTTGGCGGGGCCCGGCCGCCTGGCCTGGGACGGCGGCAGCAAGAAATCCGATGCGCAGCTCAAGTCGGCGTACTTGCTGACAGATGATTACGACTACAACTCATTCGCTCAGGCCGGCGTTTACCGCCCTATGTTCGGAACGGGCACGGTTGATCGCGACAGTCTCGTGCAGGCGGCGATGGATCTCGACCAGCGCGCCAACTTTACCACCATCACGCTCGGTAGCCAGCCGGGAATTCCGTTCTTTAATCTGCATTACGTTCAGCCCACGAGCCGTAACTCCTATGGCCAGGACCGCGGTTTTGTTTTCAACGTCGGAGCGCATTTTCCCACGCATGGGGCGAACGTCATGCTGTCGTATTGGAACACCAATGCCGACGACCCGGTCACCGACCATCGTATCAAGCGCCAGATGATGGCACTCACCGGCGGCGCCACGTTCGGACGGCTGACCGCAAGTCTGGAATTCACCCGCATGAGCAAAGAGGCCTCGGGCGTACGCAAGGACACAGGCGCGGCGATCGTGGCGGAAGCGCATTTGCGAATTTGGCGTGAGACATATCTAAAAGCAGTTTATGAAAATCTGAATACCGCTGCCGATTTGACCGACGGCAAGTCGAGTGCCCTGGGCGTGGGGCTCGACCTGTTCACGCTTTCGAGCCTGCACTTCGATGTCGGTTACCGGACGGTGGTTTCACAGTTAACACCGGCTGCGGGATCGATTCCCGCCACGGCATCGCAATTGAAATTCGACGACAAAACCGCGGTCGCTCAAGTTCACTTTTTCTTTTGAAATCAGGGCGCGACAGGCTTTAGGTCCAATTCAATGCCCCGCCGTGCAATAGGGGCGGCAACCGTCCCAATCTGAGACAGGGCGTTCAAGCCGCTCCCATAGTGAGCCGATAAATACAACGTAACAACCAAAAGAGGTCCCGCAAGTGGCTTGGGATGACATCCCTGATTGGTCCCTAGATGTGGCTCGCCAGCTACTCGATCTCGTCAAAGAGAAGGACCCGTTTACCTTTCATCATTGCTGCCGTGTCGGGCGAAATTCGCGCAAGCTTGCCAAGGCCTTGAGCTTGAATGAATTCGAGCAGGCCATTCTCGAATATTCCGGACTCTTTCATGACATCGGTAAAGTTAAAATCCCCACTGAAATATTGGTCAAGCCCGGCCGCTTGGATCGCAATGAAATCGAAGTGATCAAAGAACATCCCGAGCTGAGCGCGCGCATGATTCAGCACCTGGACCATGTAGCCTTCTTCCGCTTTATGATTCCGGGCGTTCGCTACCACCACGAGAAGATCGATGGGACGGGCTATCCCAACGCGATGAAGGGCGATAAAGTCCCTTTGTTTGCACGCGTGATCGCCGTGGTCGACAGCTACGATGCCATGACCAATGCGCGGCCCTATCGCAACGCCCTCGGTGAAGACAAGGCGATCAAAGAGCTCAAAGATTTTTCCGGAACGCAATTCGACACGCATATCGTCAAGTCGTTCCTTGATATCCTCCCCAAGATCAATGAGACTGAAGTTGCGGAGAGCGATGAAGTCGTAGTGGCGCGATTGATCAAAGCTGCTTAACCAAGATGATTTTTCGCAAAACCAATCCGATCTCCGGGAGCGATTCACTGCTCTGTGAAAAGCGCGGGCTCGAGCATTTGGCGCGCGCGCTCTCCGGACAGCCACTCAAAATTCCGCTAATTCACGCTTGCGATCGCGATTTGTTGCAGCTCGAACATATTGTCGGCGACGCAAAGCCCAGTACCGGCGCTTTGCGCGCTCTGGCTGGCGGGTTGGCGGCCTTGCACCGGAGCGTTGGCGTGACATTTGGTTACGAATACGACGGCTACATCGGACTGAATCGCCAACTCAACCGCCCGTGCGCGGACTGGGGCGAGTTTTTCTTTGAGATGCGCCTGACTATGCAAGTGGCGTGGATTCGCGATCACGAACTGCGCAAGCGCTTGCAAGCGCAGCTTTTGATTCATGGGCAAAAAGTCTCGCGCTTTCTAAACGCCCACGAGCCCAAGCCCTCTTTGGTGCACGGCGATCTCTGGTCCGGCAATGTGCTCTTTGCCGGTGAGTGTGCGTATCTCATCGATCCCGCGGCCCATTACGCCGATCGCGAAGTCGACTTGGCAATGGCGCGGCTGTTTGGCGGATTTGACGAGGAGCTGCACTCGGAATACGACGCGCTCTATCCTAGGCCCGCCCGCTTCCGTGAGCGCGAGGTGATTTACAACACCTACCATTATGTAAACCATTATAATTTATTCGGCTCCGCCTACTTGGGCGGCGTCATGCAGGGCTTCCAAGCCATTGAGCGGCTCAAATGCTGAGTCGGGCTCAGCCGTAATGCAAACTAACCCCCAGCCAACCACTTCAAGGCATCGGGGGCGTGGTAGGTAAAGATCATATCGGCGCCAGCACGTTTGATTGAGCCTAGAATTTCCATCGCGACCTGCTTCTCATCAATTACATTTTTGGCGGCCGCGAATTTTACCATCGCGTATTCGCCACTGACGTTGTACGCCGCAATCGGCAAGTACGAGCTGGCGCGCACGGCGGCGATCACATCGAGGTAAGCGAGCGCAGGCTTGACCAGCAGCACGTCGGCGCCTTCGCGCGCATCGAGCCGCGCTTCACGCCGGGCTTCGCGGCGGTTGGCCGGATTCATTTGATAGGTCTTTTTATCACCAAAGCGGGGCGCACTCTCGAGTGCGCTGCGGAAAGGCCCGTAGAATCCTGAGGCGTATTTGGCCGTGTAGGAAATAATTCCGGTGCCGGTCAGTCCGGCTTCGTCGAGCGCCCGGCGAATCCAGCCGACCCTCGCGTCCATCATGTCCGACGGGGCGACGAAGTCAGCACCAGCCTCGGCATGGGCGATGGCCTGCTCGGCGAGGACCAAAAGGGTCTCGTCATTTAGAATCACGCCGTTCTTCACCAGCCCATCGTGGCCATCGGATGAGTAGGGATCGAGCGCAACGTCGGTGATGACCATCAATTCCGGGAATTTGGCTTTGAGTGCCTGTACGGCTTTCGGCACTAAACCATTTTTATTAACCGCTTCAGAAGCCCGCGGGTTTTTGAGTTTGTCGTCGATGCAAGGGAACAAAGCCACGGCGCGCAGGCCGAGCTTGATCATGGCCGCGCAGTCCTTTTCCAAATTATCGATTGAAAGCCGGAAGCAGCCGGGGAGTGCATCGATTGGATCCCGAACGCCTTTGCCTTCTTTGATAAACGCCGGCCAAACAAAGTCGGCAGCGGAGAGCCAAGTTTCTTGCACCAAATCGCGAATGGCGGGCCCAGAACGCAAGCGGCGTGGACGGTCGATAATGTTCATGGCTTCCCCCCTTGGCGCCAAAGATCCGTCCATGACAGGCCCAATTTTTTAAAGGCCTCGCCTAGACTGAGCAGTGGCAATCCTTGAATCGCGCTGGGATCGCGAGAGTCGATGGATTCGACCAACGCCATCCCGGCTTTTTCAATTTTATATGAACCGGCGCAATCCATCGGTTCATCAATTTCGATATAGCGCGCGATTTCTCCGGCGCTCAGCGAACGCAATTTGATGGTAGTAATGTCCGAGAAGGTTTGAATTTGTGCAGGCGCGATTACGCAAAGTGAAGTGACGAGTCGGTGCGTCCGCGCTTGCATCAGCGTGAGCTGTTCCGCGGCCCGGGCCTTGCTGCCGGGCTTGTCGAGGCGGCGGCCGTCGATCTCGGCGATTTGATCCGAACCTAGAATTACGGCTTGTGGAAAGCGCGCGCGTAGACTTTCGGCTTTCTGGAAGGCCAAAAATCGCGTGAGCTCAAACGCCTCTTTGGGTCCCGTGGTCTTGAGGCCGGCCTCGTCCGCTAAAGGTTCAACGGCGGTGAATTCGACGCCCAAATTCTCGAGCTGCGCGCGGCGATAAGGCGAACGACTGGCGAGTATCAGCTGCATTCATCGATCTTGACCCGTGCGCGCGCGCGTGTCACCTTGAAATCACGATGACTTACGTCCACTCCTTGAGTCCGTTCGCCATTCAATTCACAGAAAATTTCGGCATTCGTTGGTATGGCCTGGCCTATTTGACGGGGTTTTTCGCGGGCTACATGTCCATCGTCATGATGTCCCGACGTGGACGTACTTTGTTCCTCGAAGATCAAATCGCCGATTTTATCACCTACTGCGCGATCGGGGTGCTTGCGGGCGGACGGCTGGGTTATGCCGCGTTTTATGCGCCGGAATTGTTTACCAGCTTCGACGGCGGGTTTCCCTACTGGGGCCTGCTCAAAGTAAATGAAGGCGGCATGGCCTCGCATGGCGGGATTATGGGCGTCATGTTGGTTTGCCTTCTCTATGCCCGCGCCAATAAGATGCCGGTTTTGCATTGCATGGACCTGGTGACGTTCGGAGGCGCCATTGGCTTTTGCTTTGGACGTATTGCCAATTTCATCAACGGCGAACTCTTTGGCCGTGAAGCCCCATCGAATTTGTCTTGGGCGGTAAAATTTCCGTCTGAAATTCTGCTTTGGCTGCAGAAAGATTTTGAGAAATTGAACGTACTCGGGCCTGCGCTGGACGCCCTCAAAGAATTCCCTGGCGACTATTTGCCGATGCCGCCCCCTTCGGGCATATGGGAAAGAATCACGCATTTCTTCAGTTCCGCCCCGAGAGAAACGGTGCCGGTGGATTCCGCCACCTGGGCGCAGTGGATGGAGGCGTATTCTCGCGATTCGGGCGCCTTCCGCCACATTCATGCGGGCCTAGAGGCGTTGATCACGGCCACACAACATAAAAATGCGGCGGTGACAGCGGCGCTAGCGGCGGTCTTGACGCCAAGATATCCGTCGCAGCTGATTCAATCCGTACTTGAGGGCCTATTGGTATTTCTAGTTCTTTGTTGGATTTGGCGTAGGCCACAAAAGCCGGGTGTGATTGCGGGTTGGTTCGGATTTCTATATTGCTTCGCTCGCATCATTGGCGAACAATTCCGCATGCCCGATGCTCACATCGGCTTTCAACTCTTCGGTTTGACCAGAGGGCAATGGTTGAGCCTCGTCATGATCAGCGTCGCCGTCGTTTGGCTCACGCTCTGCTATCGCCGCCCGGTGCAAAAAATGGGCGGCTGGAGTCCTGCGCAGGTTTGATTAAAACGATTCGTCGAAACTCACGTTGCCGGTAACGCCCACTTGGTAAGCGGCCACCCGGCGTTCGAAGAAATTTGTCAGCTCTTGCGTGTCTTGCAATTCCATAAAGCCAAAAGGGTTTTTAGCCACCCACTGGTGCGGGATGCCGAGGCGCTCGAGCCGTTGGTTGGCGATGAACTCGAGGTACGTGCGCATATCGCGCGCGCTCAAGCCCGCGACTCCGTGATCCAAAATGTCGTTGGCGAAAGTCATTTCGCACTCGATGGCCTCTTTGAACATGACGACGATCATATCCTTCATGCGGTCGTCCATTAGTCCCGGCTCTTCCTCCAGCGCGGTTTCGATCACTTTGAAAGCGAAGTCGATGTGCTGGCTCTCGTCGCGGAAGACCCAATTCGTGCCGGTGGCGAGGCCGTTCAACAGACCTTTCGAACGCAAGAAGTAAACGTAAGCGAAGGCCGCGAAGAAAAACAAGCCCTCCACGGTGCCCGCGAAGCAAATCAAATTCATCAAGAACTTACGGCGATCTTCGACGGTCTCGAGCGTGTTGAGCTCATTGATGGAGTCCATCCACTTGAAGCTGTATTGCGCCTTTTTTTGAATCGACGGGATATTGTGAATGGCCGCGAACGCGCGCTCACGCTCGGCGTGGTCCGGAATATAAGAGTCGAGGAGCGTCAGGTAGAATTGCACGTGCAGCGCCTCTTCGTAAAGCTGGCGCGACAGGTAGAGCCGGGCTTCCGGTGAGTTGACGTGCTTGTAGAGATTCAAAACCAGATTGTTGCCGACGATCGAATCCCCGGTGGCGAAGAAGGCAACTAAGCGGTTAATCAAAAAGCGCTCGGCCGGCGTCAGTTTTTTCTGCAAATCGACCGTGTCGTTGCCAAAGTCGACCTCTTCCACCGTCCAAGTATTCTTGATGGCGTTTTTGTACATTTCAAAAAAAATCGGATAGCGCATCGGGCGTAGGGTCAGATCAAATCCGGGGTCGAGAATCATGTCAGCAACTCCTATGTGTTCTGCGGTCGTTTCAACGCGGAATAAATTTTACTTCAGGGGCCCAGCCCGCACGTTAAGTGCAGGCCTCGCAAACTTCCGGATTTTCCAACGAGCAGGCGATGGCTTCCTGATCGGTGAAGACTTTCTTCGGTTCTTCCGCCACTTGAGTGGACGCCGAGCCCGTGCGATTCGTAACCTTGGAGATTTTGGTCGCCGGCCTTGAACGCAAGTAATAGGTCGTCTTGCATCCGAGCTTCCAAGCATACATGTACATGCTGGACAGCTTGCCGATGGTCGGGCTCTCGATGAAGAGATTGAGCGACTGCGATTGATCGATGAAGGCGCCACGGCCAGCGGCCATGTCGATCATCGACTTCTGCGGAACTTCCCAAACCGTGCGGAAAATCTCTTTGATGTCGTCGGGGATTTCGTCCAAGTTTTGAATCGAGCCCTCCGCCGTCTTAATACGATTGCGGATATCGTCGTTCCAAAGCCCGCGCTTCTTCAGAGCATCCACCAGGTAACGGTTCACTTGGATGAACTCGCCCGAAAGCGTCTCGCGTTTGAACAGGTTCGAAATTTGCGGCTCGATCGCCTCGTAGGCGCCGACGATCGAAGCGATAGTGGCCGTCGGTGCGATTGCGATCATCAGTGAATTGCGCAGGCCGATGGCTTTGATCTTTCGGCGCAGGCGTTCCCAGCGCTCCATATCCTCAGGCACAACGTTCCACAAATCGAATTGCAGAATTCCTTTGGCGGCTTTGGTCTCGCTAAAGGCCGGGTGCGGCCCGGCTTTTTCGGCGAGCGCGCACGAAGTTTTGAGCGCCGTGAAGTAGATCTCCTCTTGAATCTTGTTCGACAGCTTGAGCGCTTCGGCGCTGTCGAAGGGCAGATTCAATTTGAAGAACACGTCTTGCAGGCCCATCACGCCAAGGCCCACCGGCCGCCAGCGCGAGTTGGAACTGGCGGCGGTCCCGATTGGATAAAGATTGATGTCGATGACGCGGTCGAGATATTTGATCGCGACTTCGGTCGTATGGCCGAGCTTTTCGAAATCAAACGCTCCGTTCACCACATGCGCGCCCAGATTCACCGAACCCAAGTTGCATACCGCGGTTTCGCCGTTGGAGGTGACTTCGAGGATCTCGGTGCACAAGTTCGACAAATGGATCACGTTTTGCGGCGCACCGGTCTGGTTCGATTTTTTATTGCTCGCATCTTTCCACGTCATCCAGCCATTGCCGGTCTGGGCCAGCGACTTCATCATACGGCTGTAGAGGTCGCGCGCTTTCATTTGGCGCACAAACGTACCTGAAGCTTCGGCTGCAGTGTAGGCGGCGTCGAATTCTTCCCCGTAGAGGTCGACAAATTCAGGATGCACCTTGGGATCGAAGAGCGACCAAACGCCGTCTTCTTCCACCCGGCGCATGAAGATATCTGGTACCCAGTTGGCCAAGTTCAAATTGTGCGCGCGCTGAGCCTCGTCGCCCGTATTCTCACGCAGTTCAAGGAACTCTTCGATGTCCGCATGCCAAGTTTCGAGATAAATGCAGGCCGCGCCTTTGCGGCGTCCGCCTTGGTTCACCGCCGCGACCGACGAATCCAAAGTCTTCAGCCAGGGCACCAAACCGTTCGAGTGGCCATTGGTACCGACGATCAGCGAGCCGCGGCTGCGCACGCGCGAAAACGAAACGCCGATTCCGCCGGCAAATTTAGACAGCAGCGCGATGTCTTTATATTTGTCGTAAATCGAAGATAGGTCGTCGAGCGGGCTATCGAGCAAATAGCAGGACGACAGCTGCGGACGAATTGTGGCCGAATTGAACAGTGTCGGCGAGCTCGGCATGTAATCGAGGCTTGAGATCAGTTCATAGAATTCTTGTGCCTCTTGGAATGTTTTGGCCAAGCCGCAAGCCACACGTAAGAAGAAGTACTGCGGAGTTTCGACCACTTGGCGGGTAACCGGGTCCTTGAGCAGGTAGCGGTCATAAACGGTGCGCAGGCCGAAGTATTCGAACTTCTGCGTGCGCGAATCATCGATGATGATGTTGAGCGCCTCTTTATGTTCTTTGACGAATTTGAACTTCTCTTCGCTGACCAAGCCCTGATTGAAGGCCATCGTGATCGAATCATAGAAGTTACGGATATTTTGATTGGTGACTTCTTCGCCGATGTAACGCGCCAGCAGGCGCGAGGCGAGCTTGGAGTACTGCGGTTCTTCGCCGATCAAAAGTGCAGCGGTTTGGATGCACAACTGATCCAACTCTTTCGTCGAAGCGCCATCGTAGAGGCCGCTGATGACCTTGGCGGCGACGCGCATCGGGTCGACTTCCTTCAAACCCGTCGAGCAGGCGAGTGCCACGTTGACGATTTTATTTACGTCCACCGGCTGCAAGTTGCCGTTGCGCATGCGCACGCGCATGACGATCGGCCCTTCTCCTGCGGTTTCGGAACCCAGGCGCAGCGGCGCAGGCTCCACGGGCATCTCAGCCTTGACCGGCGCGATTTCAGCGGCCGGAGTATCTTCCATCAATAAATTAAGCGAGAGCTCGGCTTCCTTTGCCGCCTCTTTCACCGTCGAATTTTCCGTCAGTCCGTTCATGCTGCCTCCTGCGTAGTGTATGCGCTGCCCTTAAGACATCCACTGTCTTTCATTGTTGTTGCCACTCTATTCGGTTTTCGTGTGATCTCTCGCGCGTATTCTGCTGCGAAAGAAAAACAGATTCTTAACATCTCAAACGCTATCGCTATCGCAAAAGCACTGTCAATGCGGATGCCGGCGCGCTCGTGAACAAATATTTTTTTGGACTTAAAACGTGGACTTAGAGTTTGTCTTTCCGCGTTTCGAATAAGGCCTCCGTGCCTCGGTGAACAGACTTTCAGCAGACTGAAAATCCATGCTCAAATCATAGGCAAGGTAGCTCGCGTTTCGCAATCAAAAAAAGCGTAAGTCAAAAGCTTGTCGCGGTGGAGACGACGCCGCCAAATTTTCAACTTCTCATGCGTTGAGACATCAATTCTTTGACGACGCCCGGATCCGCAAGTGTCGAAATGTCGCCTAAGTTATCCAAATCATTGTCGGCGATCTTACGTAAGATTCTCCGCATAATTTTACCGCTACGGGTTTTAGGGAGTTGTGGAGCCCATTGGATGAAATCAGGCTTAGCCAATCCGCCAATTTCAGTGCGCACCCATTCGGCCAAATCTTTCCGCAGCGTCTCAGTGGCGGTGACGCCATTTTTGAGTGTTACATAAGCATAAATGCCCTGTCCTTTTATATCGTGCGGAAATCCAACGACCGCGGCCTCGCTGACGTTTTGATTCGCCACGAGCGCACTCTCGATTTCCGCCGTTCCTAAGCGGTGGCCGGAGACGTTGAGCACGTCATCCACACGACCCGTGATCCAATAGTAGCCGTCGGCATCGCGCTTACAGCCGTCACCAGTGAAGTATAAGCCTTTGTATGTGGAGAAATAAGTTTGCTCAAAGCGCTCATGGTCCTTGTAGACGGTTCGCATCTGCCCCGGCCAGGAGCCCTCGAGACAGAGATGGCCTGCACACGCGCCTTGCAGCCGTTCGCCTTTCTCATTCACGATCACAGGTCGAATACCGAAGAAAGGCAACGTGGCGGAGCCGGGCTTGAGATCCGTGGCGCCGGGCAAAGGCGAGATCAAAATTCCGCCGGTCTCGGTCTGCCACCACGTGTCCACGATCGGGCAGCGCGCGTCACCGACGATGCGGTGGTACCAGAGCCAAGCTTCGGGATTGATCGGTTCACCAACCGAGCCCAATAGTCGCAGTGATGCGCGCGAGCACGCCTTGACCGGAGCTTCGCCGAGTGCCATTAGCGCGCGAATCAAAGTCGGCGCGGTGTAAAGCGTATTCACCTTGTATTTGTCGACGATTTGCCAAATGCGCGACGCCGTGGGGAACGTAGGTAAGCCCTCATACATCACGCTGGTGGCGCAATTCGACAAGGGGCCATAGAGGATGTAGCTGTGCCCGGTGACCCAGCCAATGTCGGCTGCGCACCAGTAGACGTCTTCAGGGTGATAATCAAAAATCAGCGCGTGCGTGTAACTGGCAAAGGTGAGGTAGCCGCCTGTGGTGTGTAATACGCCTTTGGGTTTATTGGTCGAGCCCGAGGTATAGAGTAAAAAGAGCGGATCTTCGGCGTCCATAACTTCAGGCGCGCACTCCGTGGACTGGTCCTGCACGAGCTCGTGGTACCAATGGTCGCGACCCGCAGTGAAATCCACTTTCCCGCCGCTGTGGCGGACGACGATCACGGCTTTCACACGCGCGGCTTTTTTGAGTGCGTTGTCGGTGTTCACTTTCAAAGGAATCGGCTTGCCACCGCGCATGCCTTCGTCGGCCGTGATCACGAAGTCGCTCTCACAGTCCACGATCCTGTCGGCCAGCGAATCGGGGCTGAAGCCGCCGAAGACGACCGAGTGCACGGCGCCGACGCGGGCGCAAGCCAGCATTGCGTAGGTAGCTTCAGGAATCATCGGCATGTAGATCGTAACCCGGTCGCCCTTCTTCACGCCCAACTTCTTCATACCATTGGCGAGGCGGCAGACATGGTCCTTTAAGTTTTGATAGGTGATGGCGAGCGGCTTTTGGGCAGGGTCTTCGGGTTCCCAGTAAAAGGCCACGCGGTCTTTGTGTTTAGGCAAATGGCGGTCGATGCAGTTGTACGCGACGTTGAGCTGGCCGCCTTTGTACCATTCGATCTTGACCGGTTTATTGAAGCTTACGTCTTGAACCTTCGTCCACTTCTTGAACCAGCTCAGGCGCTCCGCCGCCATTTCCCAAAAGCCGTCTCCGTCTTTGAGAGAGGAGCCGTACATCTCGTCATAGCGCGCGCGATTGATCCAAGCCTTTTGGTTCCAATCGTTCGTGACACGTATCAGTTTCGCAGGATCTTGTTCGCTCGCCATGTGTAATTCCCCCTTTCTTTAGAGGTAACATGGTTGCCTGGACCGCTCAAGGGCGTCTATAATTGTACAGGTGCATGATCTTTTAGCCCGCCGCAGTTTTCCTGAAATGACAGTGCTTGAGTCTTTGATCGAAGGCTTCGGCTCACTCGCACGCACGCGCAAGGTCGGCGACGTCACCTACAAGGACAAAACCTATCCGCTGCATTGTTTAGTTCTCGGCTCAAAAGACCCGGCCGCGCCCACGGTCGGTTTTTTCGCCGGCGTCCATGGTCTGGAAAAAATCGGCTCCGAGGTCGTGCTTTCGTACATGCAAACCGTACTGGAACTGATGCGCTGGGAAAAACACTTTCTCGAGCTGCTCAAGAATTCGCGGCTCGTGTTCATGCCTTTGATCAACCCGGTGGGCATCGTGCAGCGCACGCGTTCGAATGGCAATGGTGTGGACATCATGCGCAATTCACCGCTTGAAGCCGAAGACCCTAGCGGCGGCATGTACCGTGGCCATCGGATGTCGCCGAAACTGCCGTGGTACCGCGGTCCACTGGGCGGCGAAATGGAGATCGAAACCAAGGCCCTGATCGAAGTCGTGGAGCAGGAGCTGCTGCCGAGCAAGGTTTCGCTCGCCATCGACGTACATTCGGGTTTCGGCGCGCGCGACCGATTGTGGTTTCCCTATTCGCATTCGCGCCGGCCGTTTCCGCATCTGCCGGAATGCTTCGCGCTCAAAACCATGATCGACCAAACGTATCCGCATCATGTGTATGTGATAGAGCCGATGTCGCGCCAGTACACGATCTTCGGCGATCCATGGGATTATCTTTACGAGCGCCAGCGGCAGTCGTATCCGGGAAACCTTTTTATTCCATTTTGTTTGGAGATGGGCTCATGGGCTTGGCTCAAAAAAAATCCGCTGCAGCTGTTTAATAAACATGGCGTGTTTAATCCGATGCTGCCGCACCGGCGTAGCCGGATTCTGCGCCGCCACCTGTACTTGTTTGACTTTTTCCACCGCGCGGCTTTAAGCAACGAAGTTTGGCGGCTGCCCGCGCCCGATCTGCGCGTCCGCAATCTGCAAAAAGCGATGGAGCTCTGGTATGGCGAGTGATTTCAAGCCCTGCACCTGGATCTTGCTGCGCGGCCTCGGCCGCGAGAGCGGGCACTGGGGCGCGTTCAAAGAAAAATTCACTGCCCGCGCGGGCGCTGACGAAGTGCTGGCCATCGACTTGCCTGGCAGTGGCATACATGTTTCGGATACTTCTCCGCGCTCAGTTCCCGCACTGATGGCGCAAGTCAGGGCCGAAGCGGTCGAGAAAGCCCGCCACCAGGGCCAATTCCGCATTTTGGCCATGTCACTCGGCGGGATGGTGGCCATGGAGTGGATGCGGCAAAAGCCTGGCGATCTCGCCGGTGTGGTGCTCGCCAACACATCGACCAGCGACTTCAGTCCGCTCATTCAGCGCCTGCGTTGGCAGGTGTGGCGCGACCTGCTCAAGGTGATGGCCATTCAATCGGCGCGCGACCGCGAACGTGCGATTCTCGCGATATTGTTGAACAGCCCTGAGGCGCGTGAGACGGCGCTGCCGCTGTGGACCAAAATCGCCATCGAGCGCCCGGTGAGCTACGCCAGCTTCTTGAATCAGCTGATGGCCGCAGCCCGTTTCAAGGGCGCGCCTATGAACTCGCCTGTACCGGTATTGTTACTGAACGGCCTCGGCGACCGTTTTGTCGACCCGTCATGCTCGACTCAGCTACACGAAAAAATGCAGTGGCCGATCGCACGTCACCCTTGGGCCGGCCATGATTTGACCTGGGATGACCCTGAATGGGTTCTGGACAAAATCAACGCGTGGCGGGCCTCCGCTAACGCTTAGCGGCTTAAGATCCGCCTTGAACCCTTCACTGAGCCTATTTAAAAGACGGTGGAGGGGTAGGGGAAATTGCGTTTTGAGCACATCAGCTTCATTCTTTTTGTCTCCTGTTTGTCCGCCGGCGCGACCGTGCCGACGGAGGCGGAACTTTCCCCGAGCACCACGAGTTTGCTGCCGCGCGAGACTTCGCCTGCCAACCCCAGTTTGCTCAAAGGATTTTTAAAACTCGAAACCGATGAGTACATCAATGCCGGTGAAACTTATTTTCGTAGCGGCGCCCAAGGCTCAAACGTTAGCACCACCCTGGCTCTTGCCAACGACTTGCGTTTGTCCCCGACAGGTACGGCCCGCTTGGCACTCAGCGACCAATATAGCGTTTCAGAACGCTGGAACTACTTGAATGTCAACGAAGCCTACGTCACCTACCATCAAGGCGACGCGCATTTGAGCGCCGGGCGCAAACTCGACAATTGGGCGGAGTGGGAAAAGACTTGGAAGCAAGGTGTCTTCGAACCGCGCTACACGCAAAACAGAATGCATCCTGAGATGGCCGGGTTGACGGGAGTGTTCTTTAGCAATCACAACGGGCCATGGGCCGTTACAGTGGGAGCGCTGCCCATCAATATTCCTGAGTTCGGCCCGCATTTTTCCGTTCAAGATGACAAGTTCGTTTCGCCCAATCCATGGTTTCAGGCTCCGGCTTCGGAGTTCCGTTATCAAAACGTCAACACTGAGTTGCATTATTCTCTCCAGCAGCCGCGCCTATCGGACATCGTGGAAAAAGCCGGAGCGATCGCCAAATCCGAATATCACAGCGGTGCTTGGCTAGGCCGCGTGACCTACGCTTACAAACCGGCACCGCAACTCGCCATTGGATTCCCAAGCGATGGGCTCTATCAGTTGCCGGATTACCCCAAGATAACGATTCATCCGCGGGTGATTTACGATCGCGTCGCCAACGCCGATGTGGTGTATGAGCGCGGTCGCGTGAGCGCTAGCGCGAGCTTGGGCTATGACAATCCAGAGGACGACAAGGGGCCGGCGGCGTGGACCAGCCAAGTCGTCAGTCCGGCCTGGATTTATTCAGGCCACGTGGCCTTGCAACTCGAAGATTCGGGGCCTCACGCCGCGCGCGTCGAGGCTGGCTTTCTCAAAGTCCTGGGCGGATACGCGCGTGACAGTGGAGGGCTGGCCGACGACCGAAGCAAATTCGACCGCCGCTTCCAGTACTACGAAGCTTATTTAGTCGGCTATCAGCGGGAGTTCCGTCTGGGGCTTGCCAGTCCGTTTGGCACTCAAGTGCGCGTGATCTACGATCGCATGCAAAGGGGCGGCGTCTTCAATCTGAATTTAGGCTACCCTTTGAGCAAGAGCTGGCGCGCGGACTTCGGGCTCGATTTGCTCGGACTATTGGACGACGGCCAAGCGCCGATCCGGGATGGATTTCTCTCCGTTTTTCGCGCCAACGACCGCGTCGGCTTGGGGGTGAGTTATGTATTCTAGAGTCCTAATCATGCTGTTCGTCCTGCTCGCCACCGTCACCTGCGCGAAAGAAAGCGAAAAGCCGGCGCCGCCAATCGAAGTCGATTTCAAAACTGGCGGCAAGTGCGTGACCAATATCAGCCAGGAGATCGGCGATTATGCCGACGGTAAAATGGCGCCCAGGGAGGTCGGGGAGTTCTGGGATTGCCTCGGGCATGCCGTCTCCGAGTTTCAGCGTCTCACCACCGGTGATCACGGCGATAGCTACTCGCCGCAAGCTTTGCGCGCGTTTTTGCAAAAGTATTTTATCAAAGAACATACGGTCGATGACGGCCTCATGTTGTCGGTCATGGAACTCAAACGTGTCTTTCTCGCCGGCTCGGCGCAGTCGCTGACCAGGGACGAGCTGTCGCGTCTGCAGGAGCTGATGATGCAGCTCAAGACGATCAGTTTGATCCTGCAGCCGCATGCGCGCGTGTTGTTTTTGCGCGAGACCCATGCCACTGACGCGCAAGTGCGCGCGGCCGCAGCCGCCATGCGCGCGGCGATCGATG
>JAYWAE010000083.1:0-2485 GCA_043782715.1 Pseudobdellovibrionaceae bacterium
ATCGCGAACGCGGAATAGCGAGAGCGCATGAGGGCCTCGGGCGTCGGGGCAGGCTTTTCCCCTTTGATCAAAGGTTCGCAGCAGTTTTTGAATTCCCGATCCATTCCACAGGGACACTGCATTCCGCTAGCCTTTCATTGAGTCTATCGAACTACGCACACTCGAAAGCTCTTCTTATGCGACATGTACGCTTTAAATATAGCTTCTGATGTCCCGCGATCCAAGTGCACACAACCATGTGACCTATGATTTACGTTGCCGACGTGAAATGCATCGCCGCCCACGAAGAAAACGGAATTCGCCATTGGATAATTGTGGTACTTACGCGAGAGGTGCACCTTTTCGCCCTTAAAAGCCATGTGGCACCCGATTGGGGTTTCATAGCCCGCCCGGCCGGTGGCCACGCGGCAACGTTTAATATTCAAGCCACCACCGGTTGCGTCCAAAGTTTGGTCGCGCAAGTGAATCGTCACATTGACGGCAGCAGGGCCGGCACTGGCCTCTTCAAACATTTTTTCGGCCTCGGTCACATCAAAATCGTCCTCGACCTCGGCTGGTGTAGCCCATTCAAAAAATTCTTCGGGCGAAGTAGCGGAACGGACTTTCTGCGCGCGATATTCTTCATATCCTTGGGGGTCAGCGGCTGCGAAATCGTCGAACTGGGCCTGCTGTTTTTGCACGTCCAAAGCCCCAGCATAAGGTAGAGGAATGGCAAAAGCTCGAGGACCCGCTAAATGACCAAGGAGAAGAGCAAGCGCCAATAACAGAAGGTTTTTCATCTTCAACCCCATTCGGTTTGAATCATTCAGATCTAACGGACTCTCAAGGCTTCGCAATGTCCATGCCGGGGTTTTCCCCACGCCTCGGCAGAGTAATTTGAGTTTGGCCTCTCGCGGACGCCAAAGGGCCGCTCTTTTTCAGGCCCTGCAGGACGTTTTTTGACTCCGGGCGCGGGTCCGTCTTGCCTCCTAAGAGCGATAAGGGAATACTGCCGCCATGATACTTATTGGCGCGCAAAATCTCGGTAAATCCTTTACCGCCCGGCCGCTTTTTAGCGGATTGTCGTTCTCGATCGAGAGTGGCCAGCGTATCGGTTTGATCGGGCCAAATGGCGCCGGCAAGTCGACGTTGCTTAAAATCCTTGCGGGCCAAATGAGCGTGGATGAAGGGACTTTATCTCCGCAGCGCGGCCTGCGCGTGGGATATCTGGAACAAGTGCCGACATTCTCGCCCGGCGCGACTATCGAGGGCACTTTGATGGAAGCCAGCCGCGATCCCCATGAATGGGAGGAAATGGCGCGAGCGCAGGAACTGATGTCCAAGCTGCATCTCAACGACGGCGGCCGCGATGGTGAAACCCCGGTCGACCAACTGAGCGGCGGTTGGAAGAAACGCGTGGCCTTGGCGCGCGAGCTGATGCGCGATCCCGCTTTGCTCTTACTCGATGAACCGACCAACCATCTCGACGTCGACAGCATCATGTGGCTCGAAGGATTTCTCGCCCAGTCGCGCTTCGCCAGCGTCGTCATCACCCACGATCGCCTGTTTCTGCAACGTGCGAGCAATCAGATCATCGAGCTCGACCGCCGCCACAATGACGGCCTGTTGCGCGTGAATGGCGACTACGCCGCCTACCTCGAAGTGCGTGAGCAAATGCTGGCCGCGCAACAGACGCATGAAACGAAAATGCGCAACACGCTCCGACGCGAAACCGAGTGGATGCGGCGCGGGCCCCAAGCCCGGCTCAAAAAGCAACAGGCTCGGCAGGACGCGCACGGTGTGCTGGTGGAACAAGTCGACGAATTGAAAGATAGAAATCAAAACCGGCGCGTCGAAATGGACTTCACCAATGCCGGCAAAAGTCCAAAACGTTTGATCGAGGGCAAAGGTATTTCCAAATCTTATGGCGGCCGTGTTGTCGTCCCGAAAATGGATATTCTGATTTCGCCAAAGAGCCGGATTGGATTGCTCGGACCCAACGGCTGCGGAAAATCGACTTTAATCCGCATGCTCACTGGCGGCGAACAGCCCGACACAGGCGAAGTTTTTCAGTCCGATCAGTTGCAGGTCGCCTACTTCGAACAAAATCGCGAAACTCTCGACCCGAAGCTCACCGTGTACAACACCGTCTGCCCGCTCGGTGACTACGTTGACGTCGGCGGAGAAAAGATTCACGCCAAGAGCTATCTCACGAAGTTTTTATTTTCATACGACCAGATGGACATGCCGGTGGCCAAACTTTCAGGCGGCGAGCAGAGCCGTTTGCTGCTGGCGCGCCTCATGCTCCGCAAAGCCAACGTTTTGGTTTTGGACGAACCGACCAACGATCTCGACATGGCGACTCTCGATGTGCTCGAGGACGTCTTGCGCGAGTTCAACGGCGCGGTCATTCTCGTCACTCACGACCGCTACTTTCTCGACCAAACGACGGAACAGATTATGGCCTTTGCGGAAGATCGCAACGGCGACAAGACCATCGAACGCT
>JAYWAE010000084.1:0-2475 GCA_043782715.1 Pseudobdellovibrionaceae bacterium
GGCCCCATGGCCCAAACGCTATGAATTCCAGGCGTCCCACCTCCCCGAATGGAGATGGGCGCCGGCAAGGGACGGCCCGCCACCTTGGTGAGTTGTTCCTGCAGAAGCAGTGCCGTGCCGCTGGGTTTATCTTTCTTTTGGCTATGGTGGACCTCTTCAATTTGAAAATCCCAGTCCGTCACGGGCGCAAGGGCTTTTAGCATGGCGCCCGTGACCGCGATTCCGAGGCTCATATTGGCCGAATAAAGTATGGGAATCTGCGCGCCGGCTTTGATTAGCTTAGCGCGATCCGCCGCCGAGACACCCGTCGTGCCCGAAACCAAAGCTTTACCTTCACTTAAACACCAGCGCAGAGCCTGCTGCATTCCCTCGGAAGAAGAAAAGTCGACGACCACGTCAATGTCCTTGGGGTTGAGCTTTTTCCAATCGGCGGCTTTGAACAGCGCGCTCTTCAGCGTGAAGCGGTCAGACTCGGCAATCAAAGATTGAATCTCTTTGCCCATGCGCCCACCGGCGCCGCTGAGCGCGAGCTTTAGAACAGTTTTCCCAGGCTTTTTAGGCATGCTTTCAATTCTCCGTGGAATTTCTCGTCAAGAGTGGTGAGGGGCAAGCGCATTTCAGGCGATTCGATCACACCCATCCAATGCAGCGCCATTTTGACCGGGATCGGGTTGGCTTCGCAGTACAGGCTTTTCATCAGGGGGGCAAAACGCGCTTTGTAATCGCCAGCCGCCTGAGCATCGCCACGCAGGACACGGGCGAGGGTTTCTTTCATCTCGGCACCGATGATGTGCGAGCTGACGGAGATCACCCCATGGCCACCGCGCGCGCAGAAATCGGCAAAGCTGGCGTCGTCGCCCGAAAGCAAGGTGAACTCCGGAGGAGCGCCGGATTTGATTTTTTCGAGCACAGTGAGATCGCCGCTCGCCTCTTTGATGCCGGCGATGCGCGGCTCGCGGCTCAGTTCGATTACCGTTTCGGGATCCAGACTGGCCACCGTGCGCGACGGAACGTTGTAGAGCAAAACTGGAACGCTCGAGGCGCGCGCGACTTGCGCAAAGTGTTCGCGCAGTCCTCGTTGCGGCGGCCGGTTGTAGTAAGGCACGACCACCAGCAAGGCATCCGGCTGCCAGCGGCAGACCTCCGTACTGAATTCGCATGTGTGAGCCGTTGAATTGGAACCAGTCCCGACGACGATCGGGACTTTTCCGCCCGATTCGGTCTTGGCCATTTGCAAAAGCGTTCGTACTTCGTCGCGCTGTAAGCTCGGGCTCTCACCTGTCGTGCCGTTGACGACGAAGCCGTCCACCCCCATGTCCATCTGCTGGCGAATCAACTTGGCGAAAGATTTTTTATCGACCGCGCCGTCTTTAAACGGCGTCACAAGAGCGGTGATCACTCCGCGCAAATCACTCTTTGTCGTCATCGTCGTCCTCGTCTTTGTCCTTACCGGCCGGGGCGGGTGGGCGCCGCCGGCTTTTTTCGATCACGATTTCTTCGCTGGCGCGCCGGTAAGTCGGGCGGCCGCGGCCAAGCTCGGTGGGCTTTTCCGGTGGCAGGGGGTCGCCCTTGACGCCGCAGCCTGCAAGTGCGCAGACGAGGCTAAAGCTCGCTATTTTTTTTAGCCAACTCATCTTCCACTTCCTTCGCGTTCAAACACAGCCGCGGCTCAAAACCAAATTGTTTGCGTTCACGCGCGCCCAAGCCCTTGCATAATGAGACATATTTTTGCGCGAAAATATCGCCGTCTGCTTCAAGTCCGGCACTGGCTTTACTCAAAAAATAATAAGTCTCCGGAAAACGCGGCTGATCCTCGCTCACCTTTGTGAGCACGTCGCTTGCCTTACGCCACATTTGCTGCTGCAAAAAATCCTGAGCCGCGAGATATTGCACAAACGGCTCTTGCGTTTTGTCTAGCGCGGGCATCGCTTTGAGTTTTTCATGGAACGCCTCAAAATTTTTCGCGCATACTAAAGCGCGCAGTTCGAGCACCGCCGGTTCGGGAAAGTACGGGTTAAGCGCCCGCGCCATCTTGAGCGTCGCCAGTGCGCCCGCGCAATCCTGCTTCGAAATTTGCACGCGCGCCAAATTGTCGAGAATCAAAATGTTGCTGTCCTCGCCAGCCAAGGCATCACGAAACTGTCCTAGCGCGACATCGGGCGTATCGTACATTCCGGCCTGAGCGGATTCGAAAAGGCGCTGCCCTTTGTCGGTGAAAAATACTTTGCTGATCCCGGTGAGTGCTTCTATCAGCTTGGCGCGGCTTTTGGCCGACGCAGCCTCGATTGCAGCGCTCAGAACACGCGCGGCTTCCTGGCGGTTTTTCTTAAGCGCCAGGGCTTGCGCCTGCTCGATTGCAGGAGGGGTGCTTTCGGCAGCCAAAGCTATTGAAAGAATGAAGGAAGCAATCACCAGCATCGCTGGATAATACCGGTCTGAGCTGCTCGGTCAACGGTCAACTGTGAGCCGGGCTCT
>JAYWAE010000085.1:0-6510 GCA_043782715.1 Pseudobdellovibrionaceae bacterium
GCAGATGAAAGAGCAATGCATCTTCGTCGGCGATTCCCCCAATGACGAACCAATGTTCGAGTTTTTTCCACACTCGTTTGCAGTTGCGAATATTAAAGATTTCTTAAGCCGGCTGAAGCATAAGCCGGCCTATGTTGCAGGGCTTGCGGAAGCCGATGGCTTCGTTGAAGTGGCAGACCGTCTACTTGCCCTTAGGGACTAATAGCGCAGCAAAAGGATTGTTGAACGGTTTGCGTTCTGGCCGTGGGCCTTGATTTCCACCGCCACCTTGTCCTTGTGGACGTGGCCGATCATCGCGGCGCGGACGATCATCACGCCGTGGCCGATCGCCGGGCTTTGCATCCTTGTCGTGCGGGCGTCCGCCTTGCGGTCTGCCGCCTTGAGGACGCGGTTTTCCGCCGCTTTGAGGCCGTCCACCCTCGCGCGGTGCACGCGCTTCTTGTGGAGGACGTGGAGCAGGTTTGGGCTTCTCTTCCAATTTCATCGTCAGCGAAATCTGGCTCTTATCCAAATCCACGGTCAGGACCTTCACCTGCACCTGATCTCCGGGACTCACGACCTTACGCGGATCATCGACGAACTGATGGCTCAGTTCCGAAATGTGCACCAGACCATCTTGATGGACGCCAATGTCGACGAAGGCACCGAAATTGGTGACGTTGGTCACGATGCCTGGGCAAATCAAGCCGCCCTTGAGATCTTTGAGCTCGTGGATGTCATCGCGATACTTGAAAACTTTGAACATGTCGCGCGGATCGCGGCCGGGCTTCTCTAGCTCCTTGACGACGTCGTCAAAGGTGAACTCACCAATCAGCTTGCCCCATTTTTCACGTAACGGTTTGAGCTTTTCCGCGCCCGCGCCCACCAATGTGGAAACCGTTGCTCCAATTTCGCCCGCCATTTCACGCACGGCCGAGTAGCGCTCAGGGTGAATGCCGGTGCGATCCAAAACCTGTTTGCCCTCGGCGATTCTTAAAAAGCCCGCAGACTGCTCATATACTTTAGTGGAGAACTGCGGAACCTTGAGCAGCTCCTCCCGCTCTTTGAACAAACCATTTTGTTTACGGAAGGCGACGATGTTCTTGGCCGTTGCAGGACCAATACCCGAAACGTATTGCAAAAGCGAAATGGACGCGGTGTTGAGGTCGACCCCGACTTGGTTCACGCAGGATTCGACCACATCTTCGAGTGATTTTTTGAGTTTGCCTTGGTTGACGTCATGTTGATACTGGCCGACGCCGATGCTCTTGGGCTCGACCTTCACCAATTCGGCGAGCGGGTCCTGCAGGCGGCGGGCAATCGAGATCGCACCGCGTACGGTCAGATCCAAATCAGGGAATTCTTCGCGCGCCACTTCCGAAGCCGAGTACACGCTAGCTCCGCTTTCGCTGATCATGATGGTCGGAACATCCATCGCCAGCTCTTTCAAAACGCCGCGAATAAAGGCTTCGGCCTCACGCCCGCCCGTGCCATTGCCGAGTGCGATCGCCTCAACTTTGATTTTCTTCAACGTCTCGCCGAAGAGCGCTTTGGCTTTTTCTTTGGCTTCGTCGCCTTGAATGTGCAAAACCGTGTGCGAAATAAAATGTGAGCTCTTGTCGATCAAAGCGATTTTACAACCGGTGCGTAAACCCGGATCGACGCCCAAGACCACCTTGGGTCCAAAAGGCGACGACATCAATACGCGGCGCACGTTCTCGGCGAAAACTTGAATGGCGTCAAGATCCGCGCGTTCTTTGAGCTGGCTATGCAACTCATTGGCGATTGATGGAATCACGTGCACGGTCAGTGCCGTCTTGGCCACGCTCTTCATGAACTCACTGGCCTGAGTTTCTTTGCTAATCGCGATTTTCTCAAACTTGGACTGCAACGTGGGCTCGTCGGCCTCCATCGTCACTTTCAGTTCACCCTCTTGCCAGC
Source organism: Pseudobdellovibrionaceae bacterium (assembly GCA_043782715.1). Classification (GTDB taxonomy): domain Bacteria; phylum Bdellovibrionota; class Bdellovibrionia; order Bdellovibrionales; family UBA1609; genus JALHOQ01. The sequence goes on from JAYWAE010000085.1 coordinate 1,921, forward strand.
CCCGGCGCAAAGCTAGATAGCGGTGCGAGGCCTTGCGGGCGTCGAGGCTTTTCACGTTTTCGCTGAAGTCGGCGTACATTTCGAATTTCGAATGCGGCTTGAATTCCGCCGTCTTGACCGATTTAACTTTGCCGTTGTTGTAAAATTCGTCGCGCACTTGCTGGCGCAGGGCCAGGTCATTCGACAGCTTCTCAACTAAAATATGCTGAGCGCCGCGCAGAACTTCGTCGTAGGTGGCGTAGAGCTTGCTCGGATTGATGAAATTTTTGGCTTTCACTTCCAATGCGGTATCGTCGATCACTTCGCCGTGGGTCAACGCCCACAGCCAATCGGTTAGTGGTGCAATCCCGGCTTCGCGAGCCAGCGTGGCCTTTGACTTTTTCTTCTTTTTGAACGGACGGTAAATCTCTTCGATCTCGTTGAGATCCCAAGAGTCCGCTAGGCTTTTCTTGAGCTCCGCCGTCAAGTTGCCTTGCTTTTCGATTTCCCCCACCACGAATTCGCGACGCTTGAGGATCTCGCCATAGTCGGCGAAACCGTCGAGCACGGCGCGGATTTGCACTTCATCGAGGTTTCCCGTTTTCTCTTTGCGGTAACGGGCAATGAACGGAACGGTGGCGCCCTCGGCATGCAGCGCAAGAACGGCTTCGATGGAGCGCGCATTCACTCCAGGGGTACGCTTGGTGATGTAGGTATTGGCTGAAAGCATAAATTTATTTGTGACGGTACATGATCAAGCCGTGCGTGGGATCGTAGGGTGAAACACCCACAGTGACTTTGTCACCGACCACGACGCGGATATTGAACCGGCGCATCTTGCCACAGAGCTTAGCGTGAATCTCGACTTTGTTTTCGAGTCTCACCTTGTAAATACCTCCGGCGGCGACGTCGGAGATTTCTCCTTCAAGCTGAGCAAGATCATCTTTGGCCATACGGGGCTGAGTCCTTCCGCATTTAGCTTCGGCACCAGAGGCGCCTCAGCACTAGGGTTTGTAATTAGAGATCAGATACTTAATGCCATCTTTAAACAGAACTTCCAACCGGTCGTTGCGATTGGCGAGAATGTAACCCCACCCGAGGATCTTGTGCACGATCGCGGTCTTCTCTTCGAATGGTTGGCGCATATTGTATGGCTTGGCTTCGATCTGATCCGCTTTCTTGAATAGCGAATTCCACTTTGCGGCCAGGGCTGAGGCAGCTTCACCCGCGCTGGCCTCGACCGAAATTTTACGCGACTTCTTGGGCTCTTTCGCAGGTTTCGCCGGCTTGGCTTGCTTCAACGGCGCAAGATCCGCCGCAGGGGCAGCAGCCTTGATCGCCGGTCCGGGTTTCACTGGAGGTGTTTTGAGTGACAAGGGTTTGACCGGAGGAGTCTTCAACGATGCCGGCTTGACCGGGGCCGTCTTCAGCGAAGAGGCCTTTACAGGCGCAGCTTTCGCGGGCGCGCTTTCAGCGGCTTTTGATTCCTTAACTAAGGCGGTCTTGGCTTTTTCAATTTCAGGTTTCACCGGTGCCGCGGTCTTTGCGCCGGTTTTGGCCACAGGCTTCGCCGTGGATGCCGCCTTGGCAACAGGTTGAGCAACGGTCTTGACGACCGGCTTAGTAGCTTTCTCAATTAACGATTTGGCTTTTTCGAAAATCGACATGGCCTTTACGGCTGGTTTGGCCTTAACGACCGTTTTTACCGGCTTTTCACCGGGCTTAGCGTTCATTTTGACCTCTGGTTTGATCTTGGCTTTTTTACCACTGACCTGACTGCTCTTTTGAGCCATCGGCTTTCCCCTTTTCTCGTCCCTATGTCAAAAACCAATTGTGTACCTGAATATTTCTTGAAAGGCTAGGAACTTAAGTGGCAAGAACATGTGCAAGATCAAGCGATGACTGAGGATTTCACTAGGCCACAAGGAAACAGATGTCCGTCCGAATCAGCCAACTTGTGGAAAATTTTCCGGACCTTCTGAGCTTGGTTCGCGGCCCTGGTGAGACCGAGATCCGTGAGCTGCAGGCTCCCTCAAGCCCAGTGCAGGACAGCCTTATTTTCGTTAGCAATCCCGAGCACCTCAAGGAAGCTTTAGGCTCGAAAGCTCGCAATTGGGTGGTCAACAAGACCATTCAACCGCTCGTACCGCGGGAAATTTCGGTTGTCTTACTTTCACCAAATGTGCCGCTCGCTATGGCGCTCATCGGCAAACGGCATTTCCCACTCACCCGGCATTTTCAAGTCATGGGCGAAACCTTGCATCCACAGGCGGTCATTTCACCCTCCGCCAAGCTGGGTAGCGGCTGTATAGTCGGCCCCGGAGCTGTCATCGCCGATGACGTCGAGATTGGCGCTGACTGTATAATCGGCGCGAACTGTGTGATCGAACGCGGCGTCCGCATCGGTGCACGCTCGCATATTCATCCGCTCGTGTTCATTGGCCGCGAATGTATTTTGGGCGCCGAAAATATTGTCAAATCCAACAGCGTAATCGGCGGCGACGGCTACGGCTATGCCACCGACAAGAATCACAATCACCACCGCATCAACCACTATGGCAAGGTCGTGACCGAAGACCGTGTGAACATCGGTGCGGGCGTACAAATTGACCGCGGTACGTATATCGACAGCTTTATTGGCGAGGGCACGAAGATCGACAATCACTGTCACTTCGGCCACAACATCGTCATCGGCAAGCACACTCTCGTCACCGGCGGTATGATTGCGGCGGGATCGGTGACTATCGGTTCCTACTGCGTCTTTGGTGGACGTACGACGATCGCCGGCCATTTGGAAATTTGCGACCGCGTGAATATTGGCGGTATGAGCGGCATAACCAAATCAATCACCGAGCCGGGCACCTACGGCGGACTGCCTTTACAAGAGATGAGCAAAGAGATGCGCACGCGTGCCACGCTCAAAGACATTCCCTCAATGAATAAGCAAATCAAACGCATTCTCAAACACCTTGGGCTCACCTAGGTGATCGGATAGTTGAGGAGGCGGCAGTCAATCTGCGCGTTCCATACGGGAATTTTGAGCTTCGCTTTGAGGCGCAGACCTTTGATTGCTTCCGGATTGCCGTTTAAGATCCAGGCGTTCCATCCCTTGAATTCAGTTTTCAAAGTCTTGGCGAAAGTCTCGAAAAGCCGTGAGGCGCGCTCGGTGTCCTCGAGGCGTTCGCCATAAGGCGGGTTGGTGATGATCATTCCCGGTTCGACGTTCGGCGCTTTGAGTTCCGCGATGTCACGGTGTTGAAAGTGAATCCAGTTCTCGACTCCGGCGGCACGGGCATTGGAGCGGGCTTTTTCGATGATCTGTGCGTCTTTGTCGTAGCCAAATAAAAATGGTTTGCTGGGCGGAGGCTTGCGCTCCTGCTGATTGACCAAGCCACGGTACACTTCGTCTTGAAAACCGAGCAGATTCTCGAAGGCGAATTTGCGGCGGCGGTGGGTGGCGATGTAGCCGTGAGCGTCCAATGCCGCCTCGATCAGAATGGTGCCCGAACCGCAAAATGGGTCGATCAACGGAACCGGCGGGGCCCAACCCGCGAGCTTGAGCAAACCTTCGGCCACGTGCTCACGCAGTGGCGCCTCACCGATGAACTGCCGGTACCCGCGATACGAGAGTGACTCCCCGGTTAGATCCAATGCCACCGAAACTTGCTGGCTTACGATCCGGACGACCACGCGTAGATCGGCGCTGTCCTCGTCGCCGACATCCGGGCGCTCATCGTATTTTTTTTTGAACTGGTCACAGAGAGCATCTTTGACCTTCATCGCCACGAAACGCTGATCGGTCAGATTTTTATGCTCGCGCACATGAGCCTCCACGCGCAAGGTCTGCTTGGGCGTGATGTACTTGGTGAAGTCGTGCTTTTTAAAAACCCCGTGATAAAGATCCTCTTGATTGTAGGCGATGAAGTTGCTCACCGGCATCAGGATACGAGTGGCGAGGCGCGAGTGCAGATGCACGCGATACAAGTCGGCCCACGAGCCCTCGAATTCGACACCGTCGGGTTTGCGCTTCACCCGTTTGACTTGCAGGGATTCGATCTCCTTCTCGAGCGGCTCGAGCAGCCCGCGGGAAGTGATCGCAAGAAATAGCGGCATTACTCTTCCACGTTCTCTTGCCGCTCTTCTTTCATTTCTTGATTGTAGAGTTCTTTGTAAACGTCGCGCTGCACTGTGCGCGAATCGGTTTTCAACGCCGCTTCTGGAATTTTCGTTTGCACTTGCAGATCTTCTTCGTCGCCGCCGCCAGGATAAGTGCGCTTACCCGAGTAGACTTTGACGAATGCGGGATCGCGGTCGACTTCGCCACTGAGATCAATATTCTCCTCGGCGTACGCCGCTCCGCTCGCGACCAAGACTAAAATCCAGCAAACATGTTTCATCATCATGGTGACCTCTGCTCACAGTCTAACAACAAGCGCGCGCCTGCTCAATCCCTACAGGCGACGATGCCCGGACATGGGGATTTGCCGGCGTGTCTTTTCGATCAATTCCCTATTCAATTCCGTGACGTGCATCTCCGGCCCACGCGTCAATTCGGTGATGATTTTACCCCAGGGATCGACCACTAGAGAGTGGCCAAAGGTCGAGCGGCCA
>JAYWAE010000086.1:0-2456 GCA_043782715.1 Pseudobdellovibrionaceae bacterium
GCCAGAAGTGCGGTGAAAATAAAAATGATGCGCAAGATTTGGATCCTCATCAGTCACCACACCAAACGCGCACCGTGGCCGGCGCGTAAATCCCCAAAGTCAGCCAAGTGATGATGGCGTCTTCCGGGCTTTTAAAGCGCTTAAACGCATGGGTTTTTTGATCCATGCACACCTTCTGCAAATTCAGCGAAGGATGGCCGGATAAACCAAAGAAGTAGTAATCAAAATAGTCTTCATAGCTCGCCTTGGCGCTGGAATCCCATTTGGGATCGAGCACCACGCGAGTCGACATACAGCCGGCGAGCGAAACAGCCAGAATCGCAGCCAATGCGGACTTCATAATGATTGAATGTCCCGCGTGAGGATTTCTGGAGGTAGGCGCAGGCGGCTGGCTTCAGCTCGGCTGGTGTTGCCCATTTCATCTTTAATATCGGGATCGGCTCCGGCCTTTACTAGCGCCGCGATGGTCGGCCGGTCTTGGTTGCGTATGGCCACCAGCAATGGTGTTTCGCCGGCGCGGTTTTGGGCGTTGAGATTGGCCTTGGCCGCCACCAGCCAGCCGACGATGTCCGACCGGCGCACCATCACGGCCTGATGCAGTGACGTATTGCCATCATGATCGGCGCGGTTGAGAGAAATTCCGCTGTCGATTAGGCGTTTGGCAAAAGCCGGCTGCATGTAGGTGATGGCGATGTTGAGCAGTGAGTCGCCATCACTGTCGACAATTTCGAGGCTCGGAGTTTTGTCGATCAAGGTTTCGAAGATCGCGGCATCGCCGCGCGGAATTGCGAAAAACAAGGGTGTCCAACCGTTGCTGTCAGTGGCGACGGCGTCGGCGCCTACTTTGAGGAAGGCTTTGATGGTCTCGAGATTGGCGAAGCGTGACGCCATCATGAGCGGCGTTAACTCGAATGCATCTTTACCTTCGAGCACGCCACCTTTGCGCACCAACATGGGTAGGCAGGCCGCGCAGCTGCCTAGCGCCGCGAAATGCAGGGCCGAGGCCCCTTGCGAATCCACGAGTTTCGCATTGGCGCCCGCAATCAGGAGTTGTTCGACGATTTCAAAATTATTCTTGCGCGCGGCCGCCATCAGCGCGGTGACGCCGAGTCCGCTTGCGGCATTGAGGTCGGCGCCGGACTCAATCAGCTTTTTCACCATGGCTTTGTCACCGTGAGCGGCATTTTGTACGAGTGGCGTGGTGTCGACCAGCGTGAGGTCTGGAGCGGCTGGAGGCGGTTCGGCCTTGGGCACGAGCGTGCTGCAAGCGGAAAACGCGCCGATCAGCAGCGCTAAAATGGCGGAGGACCAAAGAGGATGTACTGGATTCTTCATTCTAATTTTGTCTATTCCCGGATGGAGCCGCGTGCAAGATAAATTTGTCAGTGCGTCTGCGCCGGAGCTTGGGCCTGTCGCCGGCATTGGCATAGGCCTTCCCGGCAAAAGAAGCTGCGGTCGGAACGGAAAAACATGATGTCGCGGACCTTTTCATCTTGCCATTCAATTTCGCCGCGCAAGCCGTCGTTCAACATCACGACCTCTTTGCGCTGCTGATAAATCAGCTTTCCACGGCGCAGAAAATCCTGTTTCACTGTTTCCGCAGCCTCTTTGTTCAGCATTTGCGGGCGGCCCGTGGGCAAAGGCAGTCCCTCGGCGTCGACCTCGAAATTACGTACTTCCGCCATGCTGCCGTGGCCAAAGAGGTTCAGGCGGTGTTCGCCCGAGCCGTCGCTGACGTGCAAATTCTCCAGCGTCATCTCGCGCGACTGCAGGTCAGCTGAATTGAGCAAGGCGTTTGCGAACTCCGAGGCACTGTTGGCAGTCGAACGTTCAGGGAAACAATTTTTGAATTCGGCGGCAAAATTGTCGGGGAGGGGCGTCGCGGTTTTGGCCGCCGGTTGATTTGTTAGCTCAGTTTCTTCTGCGACTGGCGTCTCGGGCAAATTGGTCAGCGCTTCGGGCGGCGGCTCGGCGGCTACCACGGCGGCTACCACGACGGGTTCAGTTGAGGTTTGAGAAACGGGGCCGGGATTTGAGCCTCGTCGATAACCAAGCACGGCGATGGTGATGAGCAGCATCACCACGAGGACCCGCAGTCCTCCGTTTGGTTTAGTTGGCCTCGTCGACATTTGGCGTCCACAACTTTTCACTGGGGCACTGGAGGGCCGTGGCGGATGGGCCGGCCTTTTCGCCCCAGCGGTAGTCGAGGTCATCGTGCGGGTTGCTGGAGAAGCGGCCTGCGAACATGCGGCGCTTGGCTTCCGCCAGGTCGATGCGCACGCCAGGAGCGTATTCGACGACACATACCGATTTGGCGTCGATCTGTTGGGAGCTGTTCATTTTGCCCATTTCATCGCGCGCAGAAAGGGCTGGGAAGGGGACAATCTTGGCGACTTTTGCCAACGTACCAGCTCCGATTGTGGCGCCGCTCTTCAAGAGTGATATGTAAGCACGGC
>JAYWAE010000087.1:0-2456 GCA_043782715.1 Pseudobdellovibrionaceae bacterium
GTCGTCGTGATATCGGATGCGCAAGAGAAGAAAGCCGCCGTCGCCATTCGCGTCGGTGTCGGCATGTACTCGGACCCCAAAGAGTACCGCGGCCTGGCCCACTACTTGGAGCACATGCTCTTCCTCGGCAGCGAAAAATATCCCGACGCCGATGCCTATCAAAGTTTCTCCAACTCCGTGCAAGGTGAAAGCAACGCTTTTACCCAAGGCTGGTCGACCAACTATTACCTGACCGTCCCCCCCAGCGCGCTGAGCGAGGGCGTGGATCGCATCGCGCAGTTCTTTGTCGCACCTAAATTCGACGAGAAATATCTGAGCAAAGAGGTCAACGCCATTCAAAGCGAGTACGACAAGAACCTCGAGTCGCTCAACTGGCGCATCAATTATTTAGAAGAGCAGACGATCGATCCCGCGCATCCGGCGCACTGGCTGTTCCAGGGCAACAATCAGACGCTGGGTAAAATCCCGCGCGTGGTGATGCTCGGCTTCTACAATCGCTACTATTCGGCCAACAACATGACCGTAACCATCGTCGGCCCGCAATCGATCGCGGACCTGAAGGCTATGGCGACTGAATCGTTTAGCAAGGTGCCCAATCGTACGATCAGGCCACCGGTTTATCCCGATGCGGATGGTTTCAAGAGACAAACGCCGCGCCTCTTTCTCGGCAAGACAGTCGAACAGGCGTACAAGCTCCGTCTCAGATACAATCTGCCGATGTCACCCTCGACCAATTGGATGACCAAGGATCTGGATCTCACCGCCTACTCTCTAAAAGGCAGCGCCAGCAAACTCACCGACATCGGTTGGGCGGACGCAGTCAGCGTCTGGTACTACAACGGTGACCCGACCCAGTCTGAGTTCACGGTCGATGTCGATTTGACTGCTGAGGGCTACAAGCATTGGCAAGAGATCGCTTCGGGCGTAATGGTGATGATCGAGGACGCCAAGAATGCCAGTCTGCGCCAAGAGATCTTCACCGATCAGCGCCGCTTGAGTGAGCTGCAATATCTGTACGCCACCTCCAGCCCTTCCGATGAAGCTGTCTCGATCAATCAGTTGCTCGCGACCAATCCCGACGCGAGAACCGCGCAAGCGCGTGAGTCGTTGCTGCCGGAGATGAACCCCGCCGCCTACAAACTCGCGACCAGCCGCTTGACGGCCGACCGGCTCAATGTGTTTTTGTTTGCGCCCGATATCAAAGGCGACGAGAAAACCGACTTCTACAATCTCGAATACAGCGAGCGCCCGCTCAGTGGTGAGAGCTGGTATGTTCACCCCTCGCGCATGCCGCAACTCGCTCTCACTTACACTTCGGTCAGCCCGTACCTGCCGCAGGACTTGAAAATCATCACCAGTCGCGATGAAGCGCCGGTGCAGATCGACACGAATGCGAAGACGGCCACCTTGCTTCAGCGTGACGGCCAATTCAATCGCCCGATCGCGAAAGTGATCGTGAAGTACCTCACCGGCCCGCAGGTAAAGGCCGCCGCGGAAGACACCGTCTTGGCTGGGCTCTATGCCGACTATCTCAAGCAAGCTTTGGACACGTGGTACAAGGTTCCGAGCTCGATCGGGTTCAGCTATGACATCACGCCCGGCATGCGCGGATTGACGCTGCAGTTCGGCGGTTACTCGGACCGCATCGCTCCTATCATGGGCGAGTTTTTCACCCAAATGAAGGCGGTCACGATTGACCCGGCCCTATTTGCCCGCGTGCTCGACAGTGCGAAGCGCGAAGCCGCCAATCGCGGCGTGAGCGATGCCTATGAACAAGCGTCTTGGATTCAAGATTTGGTTTGGAACAAAACTTCCTATACGGATCGTTCCCTAGCCACCATCCTCGACAGCGTGACGGTCGAAAAACTAAAAGACTTTCAAGCGCGCCTCTTCCAAGCCGGCCGCAGCGACATTCTCGAGTACGGTAATTTAACCTCCGAGCAAGGTTTGCAGATCTCCAAGCTCGTGGCGGACTCCCTCGCGGCGCAGGCCACCGATCAGGTGAAGGAACGCTTCGCCGCCCAAGCCCCGCTCGGCACCTCGAGCTACGTCGTCACCCGCCCGGGCGCCAACAACACTTGGGTCACGCAATTCCAAACCGGTGCCTCCACCGCCGTCAACGTCGCTCACGCGCGCATTCTCCAAGCGCTGATCGGCAGTGCGTACTACAATCACATGCGCACCGAAAAGCAGTACGGCTACATCGTCTTCGGCTGGTCCATAGAGCGCCGGCCGATGACCGGCATCAATCTGCTGGTGCAGTCGCATGCGACGTCGGTCGAGCTGAGCACGGAGAGCCACCGTTGGTTGAAAGAAGATTTCATCAAGGTCGTCAAAGGCATGCCGGATCAAGACTTCAACAGCCTGCGCGCCAATCTGGCCAGTTCTTTGCGCTTAAAATCTTCGACCTTCGAAGAATACGTGCAGCCGCTGCTCAGCTCGTTCATCGCCGAGCG
>JAYWAE010000088.1:0-2452 GCA_043782715.1 Pseudobdellovibrionaceae bacterium
TGAATATTGCTGTCAAATATTAAATTGAAATACGGCAAACTTTTTTTTGAGTAGTCGGTGCGTAGAAGTTGCTTTGGTTCTGCTACTTAAGAATTCAAAATCACGCAGAAGTTATTCTGGATCTGCTTCCTAATAGTTCAGAGCCGTGCAGGAGCTCGCGTCTTCGAAGGCCTCATCTGCCTGGCCACGTAAATCATCCGTCCATGAGAGTGGTGCACCTCGGCCGTCCGCGGCCGAGGTGGGATAAACTTAAAGCCAATAAATTTTGAGATAGGGAATTAAGACAAAGAATGAATACAAAGAATGAAGACAGGGAATGGAAACAGGGAATAAAGACGAAAAATTGAACTGTTGTTTGTCTTGCACTGTGCAACCGAAGACATAGGTAGCAGACCACCTCGTCTTTGCTCCCGATCCCCACCTATTTCAAAATTTTGGTTTTACTTCAACCGATTCTCCGGCCGGATGCCGGAGAATGCTACGTTCTCATGGATGGAAAGGCGACGTGGCCATCACTCATCGGTTCAATGACCACAGAATCCACTGCGTTTAAGGGAAGTTTCAGAAAATCAAAAAAGGGAGTCAATTGACTCGAAAATGAGAAGCAACTTGTCCACTGGAAGCAAAGGTAGCGACCGTTGTTCCCTCTTTTGAATTTAAACTCATCCACGATACGACGCCGTCAAAGCACGTCTAATTTATTCTGACTTCAACCCCTGGAGACAATTAGGCCGGCGGGGTCCAGCTAGACCTTGTGCCGGACTCGATCCAGTCTTAGTATAGAAAATAATGAAATGGCTCGGTGGCTTACGTGTTTCCGTTTTGGTGCTCGGTTTGGTCCTTGGAGGCCTGACTGCGGCCGTGATTTACAATCCGCAGTGGATCAAGGTTGAAGCCGTAGTCATCGAAATGCCCGACAGTTCGCACGAGGATTTGCTGTTCCAGCGCATTCGTTCCTCATTGGCTCCGCAGTTTCAGCATTATGCCGGCTTGTTTTTTTGGCAAGTTCCGCTCAGTAGCGTGCTCGAGACTGTGAGCCGTGACAAGCGCGTGCGCAAAGCTTCTGTTTACCGCGAGTTTCCCAACCGGTTGCGCGTGGAGATTGAGCCGCATACACCGGTGCTGGCCTATCTTTCGAACGACAATCGTTTTTATCCGGTCGCTAAGGATGCGACTCTCTTACCGGCGATTAAAGCCGGCGAGATTTCGGACTTACCGATCATTCGCGGTGAGGAGCTCAAGGACGAACAACATTTGCGCGAGATTGCGATCGAGCTCTTCGACGCGATTCCAACTGAAGGATCATTGCGAAAAAATTCCATCTCGGAAATTCTCTATAGCCGCAAAGAAGGATTCAAAATTTTTCTCGAGCAGGGCGGCGGAGAAATCAAAATGGGCGATGCAGACTTTAGTCCTAAGATCCCGCGCGTGGAAAAGGTGCTGAACTACCTCGAGAGTCAGGGTGTTAAAGGCCGCGTCATCGACGCTCGCTTCTCAAAGAAAGTTGTTGTCAGAGTGCGTAATAGTCCCTAGCCTAAAATTCAGGGAGCACGGAAGTTCCTTAATCTGCTTCGTTTTCGCATCCTGGTGGGGATCAAAAAATGGCAAAGGACGCCAAAACTCAATCACGGATCATCGCCGGTCTAGACATCGGTACGACCAAAGTCACCTGTGCAATAGGCAAGTATGAAAACGGCCGGCTCGACATCATCGGCGTCGGCAATGCCACAAATACGGGCATGCGCCATGGCGTAGTGGTCAACATCGACTCCACCAGTGAAGCCATTCGCAAAGCCAAAGACGAAGCCGAGTTGATGGCGGGCGTGCATATAGATTCTGTTTGGCTCGCCGTCGGCGGCCAGCACATTCAAAGTTTCGCCTCGGGTGGTATGGTGGCCGTCCGCCACAAAGAAGTGCAGCAAGACGACATCGACCGTGTGATCGAAGCCGCCAAAGCGGTCGCGATTCCGCAAGACCGCCAAGTTTTGCACGTGCTTCCCCAAGATTTTAAGATCGACGGCCAAACCGGAATTTACGATCCCATTGGCATGTCCGGCGTGCGTCTGGAAGCCAGCGTGTTCATCGTCACCGGCAGCACCTCGGTCATCCAAAACGCCGTCAAGTGCACCAACAAGGCTGGAATCAAAACCGACGGTTTGATTTTGCAGCAGTTGGCGAGCGCAATGGCAGTCTTGAGCCCCGACGAAAAAAATCTCGGCGTCACCGTCGCCGACATCGGTGGCGGCACTTGTGATCTGATCACGTTCTTTCAAGGCAGTGTGATCCATACTGGTTTACTCCCAGTCGGTGGCTACAATTTCACCCATGACGTGGCGATCGGACTCAAAACGACGCAAACGCATGCTGAAACTCTCAAACGCAAATATGGCTGCGCACTGCCTGAGATGGTGAGTGAGGACGAGTCGATCGAAGTCGAGAGCGTCGGCGGCCG
>JAYWAE010000089.1:0-2451 GCA_043782715.1 Pseudobdellovibrionaceae bacterium
CCAACAAGAGGACATGATTCGGGAAGAAATTCAGCGGTTTGTCCGTCTCTCCAAAGAGCGCGTTTCGATCAATATCGAAGAGATCAACGAACTGCTGCCGCCTGAAATTATTGCCGCCAGTGTCTTGGATATGTTCATGCAGGCGCTTGAGGTCAACGGTGTAGTAATTACCGAACCGACTGAAAATAAGGACAAGGACGAAGAGGATCAATTCTTCCTCGGCGATCCGGACAAAGCAGACAAAGAAGAAGAGGAAGAAGAGGAAGTCGAGACCGACACCAAGTCGAACGACCCTGTTCGCCTCTATTTGCGCAAAATGGGCAGCGTTTCGCTGCTCACGCGTGAAGGTGAAGTCGAGATCGCCCGTCGCATTGAATTTGGCGAACGCGAAATCGTGCGCGCCATCACCATGTCTCCGATCGGCACCAACGAGATCATTCTCCTCGGCAAACGCCTCGACGAGGGCCGTATCAAGGTCAAAGCGATTTTCCGCGGTTTGGAAGACGAAGAGACCCAGTACGACGAACAAGAGTACATTCAAAAAATTCACGAGCTCATCGGCCACGTCAAAAAATATCAGAAGAAAGCCGCCAAAGCTTTTAGCGTGCTGAAAGAGTCGCCGCACAATTCGCCGGCTTCGCAAGCGGCACAGAAGGAACTCGAGAAGATCAACATCGAGCTGATGGAGAACTTCGAGAGCATCAACTTCAACCGTAAGACGATCAATCGCGTGGTCATCAAGTTCAAAAACTTGGTGTCGCGTTTCTCCACTCTGCGCCGGCGCATGAAGACTGCGGTCGAGAAGACCTTCTCGAAGGAACTCTCGCAAGTCGCCGCCCGCTTTAAGCTGATGGAGACTTCGGATCAAGAAGTGCTGAAGATGACGAAGGAGACTGGTCTGTCGTTCAATCAGTACCGCACGTTCTTCTTCCAAGCCGAAGACGCACAAAAGCGCATCGAGCGTCTGCACACTGAAACGGAAATGATTTTTGAATGGATTCGCGACACCTACACTTCCATCTGGAAGGGCGAGCGCGAAGCCGACAAAGCCAAATCTGAACTCGTCGAGGCGAACTTGCGCTTGGTGGTCTCGATCGCCAAGAAGTACACGAACCGTGGCCTGCAGTTCCTCGATCTGATTCAAGAGGGCAACATCGGCCTGATGAAGGCTGTGGATAAGTTCGAGTATCGCCGTGGATATAAATTTTCGACTTACGCGACGTGGTGGATCCGACAAGCGATCACCCGCGCCATTGCCGATCAGGCCCGCACCATCCGCATTCCGGTGCACATGATCGAGACGATCAACAAGCTGGTCCGCACACAGCGCCATCTGGTTCAGGAGCTGGGCCGTGAGCCCACGCCGGAAGAGATCGCTGTTAAAATGGACATGCCTGTCGACAAGGTCCGCAAGGTTTTGAAGATCGCCAAGGAGCCCATCTCCCTCGAGACGCCGGTGGGCGAAGAGGAAGATTCACACTTGGGTGACTTTATCGAAGACAAGAAAGTCATCAACCCCGCGGAAGCCATTGTGAATTTGAACTTGGCTGAGCAGACGCGCCGGGTGCTCGCAACTTTGACCGCGCGCGAAGAAAAAGTTCTGCGCATGCGCTTTGGTATCGGTGAAGAGAGCGATCACACTCTCGAAGAAGTCGGCCAGGACTTCAACGTTACGCGTGAACGCATCCGTCAGATTGAGGCCAAAGCACTGCGCAAACTTCGCCATCCAAGCCGCAGCAACAAGTTGAAGGCATTCATCGAATAATCTTTCGCAAAACAAATCGAGTTTTAGTTCACAAAGGCGCAACTCAGCGCCTTCGTGATATTAGGCGTTAGGACCTCAGCTCAGCTGACAGCGACCAAAGTCGGGCGTGTAATTCTTCTTATCCAAAGGGGGATTTCTATGACCAAAATGTTTGCTGCGCTGGTTCTCGTTTGTTCCTATTCTGCATCCGCAGATTACTCCGTATGGGCTGCGCATCCCGCGAGCGTGTTTTTACAAGATGCCGTTACCAAAGCAGAAGCTGTGGTCGCCGGTAAAGGCGACGACGCTAGCAAAGTGGCGCCGTTGTGCGCGATCATGAAGAACACCGCGAGTGCTGGCTATATCGGTGGAATTTGGTTGGGCAACTACGCCAACCTTGCCAGTGACCAAGCCGGGGTAAAAGCCTTCGTAGCTCTCATTCCGTCCATCGCCATGTCCAAAATTTTGCCGAGCCTTTCCAATGCGGGCAGTGCTGGAATCGTGATTTCGACCACCGCGACCGAGCGCAATCCGACGACTTGGGCTGTGCCGGCACGGGTGACCGCCAACGGCAGCACGTACAATGTCCAAATCATCGTGCGTATGATCAACGGCAAAATGCGTGTAATCGATGGGGAGTACTTCGGCTTCAGCGGAGTGGGATATCTCAAGCCGGACTATCAGAAGAAATTCGATGCCGCTTATCA
>JAYWAE010000090.1:0-2450 GCA_043782715.1 Pseudobdellovibrionaceae bacterium
AAGTTGGCTTCGCTCGGTACACTCAGCGCTGGAATCGCGCACGAAATCAACAATTCAGTCAACTTCGTCAATGGCGCCATTCCGCCGCTGGAGAAGCTAATCAATAAGCTCGAGCCCGTGTCGGCTCGGGACTATGAAGTCGGCCGTAAATTATTGGCCGCCATCAAAGACGGCATTGGCATCACGGTCGAAATCGTCAAGAGCTTGCGCCAGTTCACTGGGCTCAACCAAGCCAAGCTAAAAGACATTCGGCTGAGCGAATCGGTCCGCTCGGTCACAACCATTCTCGGCCCGCGGCTCAAAGAGAATTGCAAAGTCGTCTCCAATGTTCCTGAAGATCTGATGTTGTACGGCGATGTCGTGGGTATCAATCAGATCCTGATGAACCTAATCACCAATGCGCTGGACGCCATGCCCGGCGGCGGAACGATTACGATTTCGGCCATGCATGAGGGCCAACGTACGATATTGGAAGTGAAAGACACCGGCACCGGTATCCCCGAAGAGATTCAGGCGCGAATCTTCGATCCGTTCTTCACCACCAAGGACGTCGGCGTCGGTACGGGCCTCGGGCTCTACATCATTACCAATGAGATCAGGAAATATGGCGGCCTAGTCGAGTTGGAGTCCAAAGAGGGGCTCGGCACTACATTCCGCCTGTCCTTCCCGGATCAGTCGATCATGCCCAAAATCGCGGAGGAGGTTGCATGAGCGATGCACCCGTGATTTTATTTGTCGACGATGAACCGCACAATCTGGCGGTATTTGAAGCGGCCATGCCTGAAACGTGGACGATCAAAGTTTTTGACAGCCCTGTCGCCGCCATCGAACAAGTGGAAGCCCTGCGTCCCAACGTCATCGTCTCAGATCAGCGCATGCCGGCGATGAAGGGCGTAAAATTTCTCGAACTGGCCAGCAAGCTCAGTCCCAATTCCGTGCGCATTCTGGTGACTGGCTATTCCGATGAAGATTTGATCATTGAGTCCGTGCGTGCCGCGAAGATTTTCGACTATATCCGTAAACCTTGGGATGTCGATGAGCTGGTCAAGCGTATCGAGGCCGCTATTTCATACAATGCTTTAACGGTGCAGCGAGAAAATCTAGCCAAGGAGTTGGCAGCGCGCGAAATTCAGCTACGCGACAGCAACGCGGAATTGCTCGGCAAGACGCTCGCACTCGAGCGTTCGCTCCAGCAGCTGCAAGAGACGACGCGTGAATTGCAGTGCTGGATTCCGCCCGCGGTTTCGCTTTTGGCGAAATCCAAGACGACTTTTCCGGTAAAAAAGGATCTCGCTTTACTCGCCATCGACGTCATCGGTTCGGGTGCAATTCATGGCAAGACGGTGGGGCGCCGTTCTCTGCGCTCACTCGCACTCGAAGAGTTCTCAATTTTAGTACTCAAGCATGGTGGGTACGTTGAAAACACCGAGGGCGATGCCGCTTACGCCAACTTTGGTTTGACCGAGAGTACCACTCGGCCATGTGATGCCGCGCTGGCGGTTGCCAATGAGTTCCGCGCAGCCCTGCGCGGAATAGCCGTACATCATGGGCAAGAGATTGAGACCGGCATCGGTTTGCACTTCGGCGCCGAAGTCGAGGCCAATATCAGTGAGTGGACGGTCAATACCGTCGCTGGGCAAATCGTGCAAAAGCGTTTTTACACCATGTCTCCCGATGTCGACCTCGTGCACCGGATCGAGAAGCACGTGCACAAGCTGCCAGGCTCGAACATCATCATGACCCGTGCCTTCCGCGACCAGTTGTCGCGTGCACCGGAGTTGCCGATGTTTGCACTGGGCATGCATTTGTTCAAAGGCCAAACGCAAGAAGTAGAATTGTATTTGATCAAGAGCAGTGTTGCCACCGAAGAGCAGATTCAAGTGCTCGCAAAGAAAGCAGTGTAACCATGAAAATCGAAAATACGGTCTTCAACTGGAGACTTCTCAAACTCGACGAAATCCGTCGGCAAGCGGCGATCGTCTCGGGCACTGAAAAGTTCCCGATCGACGGTCAGCAGCTGAAATTCTTGGAACTCTTGCACTCGGGCATGAGCATCTATGAAGCTGCGATTCACCACTTCCAAAAAAATCTGCGTTTTTCGTTCCTCGATTTGCGTGCGATGCTCGAGTTTATCGCCAGCGAAGACTTAATCAAAGATCCCGTGTTCAAATCCGCGTTCACGCATCTTTGGGAAGAACCGAAGGGCCTAATGGCCAGCTTGAGCGAACAGGTTTTCGGCGGGCCTTCGGACGTCGTCAAAGTTCGTGAAGAGGTTCGCGATCTGCCGTTGTTCCGCACCTTCGACCAAGAGATGATGACGGCCGTATTTAGGCATTCAAAAGTGGTCAATGCACCGGCCAAAATCATGATCTGCCAAAAAGGCGTCGAGCAGCGCAATCTCTTCGTGCTCTTGCGCGGCAAAGCGGCCGTGTACGAATTCGCGCGCAAAG
>JAYWAE010000091.1:0-6448 GCA_043782715.1 Pseudobdellovibrionaceae bacterium
TGGGATTTTTCTTACTACGCAGAGAAATTGAAAGAGAAGCGCTACGCCTTCGACGACGAGAGCCTGCGCCCGTACTTCAAACTCGACCGCGTTTTGGCCGGCGTGTTCGAACACGCGCGCCGCTTGTTTGGTTTGAAATTCACCGAGTCACGCGAGTACCCGGTGTATCACGAAGACGTGAAGGTCTTTGAAGTCTACCGGGATACACCCGGTGGAGAATTCGTCGGCCTGTTTTACACGGACTTCTTTCCGCGCGCGACCAAGTCGCAAGGCGCGTGGATGACTAATTATTACGAGCAAGGCGTGTTCCGCGGCAAGCGCATCCGGCCGCACGTCAGCATCGTTTGCAACTTCACCAAACCCACTGCCGGCCAGCCCTCGCTGCTGTCGTTTGACGAAGTGTCGACGTTGTTCCACGAATTCGGCCATGGCCTACACAGCCTGCTGTCGCAAGTCGAGTTCCGCTCGCTCGCGGGCACCAATGTGTATCAGGATTTTGTTGAGTTGCCGTCGCAACTATTTGAAAACTGGGCTGAGGAGGAAGAATCACTCAAACTTTTCGCCCACCACTATCAAACCGAGGAAATGTTGCCGGCGGATCTGCTGCAGAAACTCAAACGTTCACAGCGTTTCCTTGCCGGCTACCTAACCGTGCGTCAGCTCAACTTCGCTTTTCTCGATATGGCTTGGTTTCTCAATCCACCGCCGGCGCAAAAGAGCATCGCCGCTTTCGAGGCCGAAGTTTCCGATCACTGCCGTCTGCTACCGCCGGTCGAAGGCAGCAACATTTCGACCGCCTTTGCGCATATCTTCGGTGGTGGTTACGCTTCGGGTTACTACAGCTACAAGTGGGCTGAAGCACTCGACGCCGACGCCTTTGAACTCTTCCGCGAAAAAGGCATCTTTAACCGCGAATTGGCGCAGCGCTTTGAAGAGTTCATTCTCTCCAAAGGCGGCAGCGAGCATCCGATGCGGCTCTATGAACAATTCCGCGGCCGGGCGCCCGATCCCGAAGCACTGCTGCGCCGAGACGGGCTTTTGTAACTATGAGTAAAGTGGTTTACTACAAAAAGAAAATCAGCAAAGTTTTGATCGTCACCCGTCGCAACTCCACTGCCGCCCTGACTCAAGGGCGGGAGCTGGCGCGCTGGCTGACTGGACGTAAGATCAGCGTCTTTTCTCCAGCCGGAAGCAAACTCCTGCCCAAAGTGAAGCCATTCAAATCCCCCTCGGGCTTCGATCTCGTCGTTGTTCTCGGCGGCGACGGCACCTACCTCGAAGCCGTGCGCATGCTCGAGGGCGAGCGCACGCCGCTACTGGGTGTGAATATGGGCAGCCTCGGTTTTCTCACCGTCACGCGCGTGCCGGATTTGTTCAATATGATGGAGCTGGCGCTCACGGGTGACTTGGAAGTCAAACGCCGCTCGATGATCCGCATTCAGCTGCGCCGCGGAACCCAGTTGCTCAACGAATTTACCGCACTCAATGATTTGGTCATCGAACGCGGCGGCCAGAGCCACCTGATCCACATCGGCATCACAGTAGACAAGCTGCCGATCACCGACATAAAGGCCGACGGCTTGATTTTGGCGACTCCCACGGGCTCGACGGCGTACAATCTCGCGGCCGGCGGCCCGATTTTGCATCCGGAAGTCGACGCGCTGGTGACCACCGCCATATGTCCGCATAGTTTGACCAGCCGGCCGTTTATTTTTCCCGACTCACGCAAAATCCAGTTCTCATTGATCGGTGACAAGGCCCGCGCCTCGCTTACGGTTGACGGCAAGCAAGAGGCGCTTCTCGGACCCAACGACGAAGTCTGGGTCGAGCGCCACGAGAACGACCATTTATTCCTGCGCAAACCCGGGCACAACTTTTTCAGCTTACTCAAAGACAAACTTAAATTCGGGGAGAGAGCCTGATGCTGATTGAACTCAAGGTCAAAGACTTCGCTATCATCGAAAACCTCTCCTTGAGCTTCGGCCCCGGGCTCAATATCCTGAGCGGCGAGACCGGCGCGGGTAAATCGGTTTTATTGAAGAGCTTGAGCTTGCTGATGGGCGAAAAAGGCGAGGCCGACATCGTGCGCTCGGGCGTCGAGTCGGCGGTCATCGAAGGTTACTTCGATCTTTCGGATCGGCCCGACGTCGTTGCGATTTTGCAGCAAATGGGAGTCGAAGCCGAAGACGACACCCTGGTCGTACGCCGGGTTGTCTCCACTCTAGGCAAAGGCAAAGTCTATCTCAATGGCGCACTCAGCCCGCTGTCCGCTTTACGCAGCATCGTCGCGCCTTTGATCACGCTCACCGGAAGGCAAACTCCGCTGATCGAAATGACCGGCCAGCATGACAACCGCAACTTACAATCGAAGCCCTATCACCTGGAAGTGCTCGACCAATATTCCGGGACCTGGAACCAGCGCCTCGAATTTGAAAAACAATACAACCGCTGGCGCGAAATGCAGGCCGAAATCGTCAAGCTCGAAGAGGCCGCGCGCTCGCGCGAGCAGCGCTTGGACTTCTTGCGCTTTCAGCGCGACGAGATCGAGTCACTGGGGCTCACAGCCGGCGAAGAGGGCGATCTCGAAACCAAAGTTTCACGCATGCGCAATTCGAGCCGCCTGATCGAATATGTCGGCCAATCCATCGAGTCTTTGGTCGACGGAGACGGCGCGGTGATGTCGGCCTTGCACAGCGTCCTTCAGCGCGGCTCGGAGCTGAGTGCCGCCGATCCCGAACTCGGCCGCAAACTCGAATCGATGAATCAAGCCAAAATGCTCCTCGAAGACGCGGTCTTGGAGCTGCGCGAGTACGGACGCAATCTGCAAGCCGATCCCGAAGAGATGAACCGGCTCGAAGAACGTCTGAGTGGACTGCGCAAGTTGCAGAAGAAATTCGGCGAAAGTGTCGAAGGCATATTGGCGGCGCACGCCTCGATGGTCACCGAAATCGACAACCTCGAACACTTCGATGAAACTCTGAAATATTTGAACGGAGAAATCGTGCGCCAGGAGCGCACGCTCAACAAGCTTGGCCAAGATCTGCACGAGCGCCGCCGCAACGGCGCGGGCCTGCTTGAAAAAGGCGTCAACGACGAACTCGCCGATCTCAATATGAAGGGCGTCGTATTCAGCGTCAGTGTGATTTGGCAAAAGGATCTCACCGTCACCGGTCAGAGCGATGTCGAGTTCATGATTCAAGTTTCCAAAAAAGACGAGCCCAAACCGATGGCCAAAATCGCCAGTGGCGGCGAACTCAGCCGTATTTTGCTGGCCTTGAAACGAGTAGTTGGTGCAGGCGATATGCCGCGCACCTATCTGTTCGACGAAGTGGACACCGGTGTCAGCGGCCAAACGGCGGAGAAGGTCGGCAAAAAGCTAAAGACCATTGCCAAGGGCCAGCAGCTGATTTGTGTGACCCATTTGCCTCAGGTCGCGAGCTTCGCCGATCAGCATTTTTTGATCGAAAAAAATGCACAAAAGGGCGGTGGCATGCGGATGGATGTCACCCAATTGAGCAAAAGCGATCGCGTGCAGGAGATCGCACGCCTGATTTCGGGTGAAAAAATCTCGCATACCAGCTTGGAGCATGCACGCCAACTCCTGGCCGAGTCCCGCTGAGCCAAGGAGCGCTGTACTTGCGCCCGTAAAATCTATTTCTTTTCTGCGCGATCGCGCAGAAAGTCTTTGATCTCGCGAAACTCCGCTGCCGTTCCGCTGATCTCGAGTACCACCGGCTCCTTGAGCCACGTTCCCAAATTGATCGAGCGGAAGGTCCCGCCACTCACCACCTGCAAAGCGTCTTCGCGTACGTGCACGTGACCGGCAATCAGCAGGTCGAATGGCTTGCGGGCGAATTCGCGCACGGCGTGCTTACGGATTTTAGCGCGCGTTAGGTCGTCGGTCACAGTCTTCACTTGTGTGGTGTAGCCACGGCTGGTGGCGCTGGCGCGCTGACCTATCCACTGCACAGCCCGCTCCGGCAATTTGCGCCCGAGCCATACCATAAAGCTTGTGCGCAGAAACCAGCGCAGAAAAAGATAACCCCGGTCGCTTGGATCCATTTGATCGCCGTGCTCGACCCGTACCGTGAGCGAGCCAACATGAAAGTAGGCGGCACCGGCATGGACTTCGGCTCCCAGCTTTTTTTGCCAAAAGGCGTGCAAATCCAAATCGTGATTGCCCTCGAAGTAGTGCACGCGCACGCCGCTTTCAATCAGGCGCTGGATTTTCGCGACGATCACGGCGTAGCGCTCGGTCAGATATTTCCGGTCGGAGATCCAGAAATCAAAAATGTCGCCAACCAAGAAGAGCTGGCTAACGGGCAAGGTCATGCATTTGTCGAGGAACTCGCAAAACAAAATGCTCCGGGGGTCATCCGGAGCACCGATGTGAATGTCTGAAACGAACAAGGCCCTGGTGGTCACAGAGCTCTGGTTCTAATCGAGCCCGTCTTTATTGTCCACGGTGCCGCCACGCTTGCGGCGCAGGTAGCTCGGCACTTCCAGCGAATCCGTCTCAAAGGGGCGCGACGGTTCCGGAGTCAGGCGCATGGGAGCGCTGTCTTCCATGTTCATCGAAAGTTGTTCGGGCTGAGCCGGATTGCCATGCTGGCTTTCGCGGTAGGCTCGGGCTTTGGCCAGCAACGCTTCACGCGGCAAACCGCCGGCGCGCGCGGGCGCGGCTTGATGCAGTGGCTGAGTCAGTACCGATTGGGCCGGCGCCGAGGGCGGCGGCGCAGGATGCCGGGCCGGTGCCGCCATTTCGGGTGGCGGCGGAAGCTCGACACTCAAGTTGAGATTTTCAAACGTCTGCGCGGAGGGCGCCAGATCCGAAACCGGTTGATTCAAACTTTGATTGAGGCGAGTCATACCGGCACTCATCAACTGCTGTTCGGTCGCCGATTGCAAGCGATTGGTCATGTGGTCGCTGGCCGTTTTGCTGGCGACCGTACCGAATCCAGTGGCAATGACGGTTACACTGACATTGTCGCCCATGGTTTCGTCGATGACGGCACCGAAGATAATCTCGGCGTCGGGATGCGCGGCTTCCGTGATGAGAGTCGAAGCCTCGTTGACCTCCCAAAGCGTGAGGTCAGGACCGCCGGTGACATTGATGATGATTCCGGTGGCGCCGTCGATGCAAATGTTCTCGAGCAAGGGAGAGGAGATGGCTTGGGTCGCGGCTTCGATGGCGCGGTTTTCTCCGCCGGCCATGCCCGAGCCCATGATCGCCATGCCTTTGGCCTGCATCACCGTGCGGATGTCGGCGAAGTCGAGATTGATTAAACCGCGAATGTTTATGAGGTCGGAGATGCCCTTTACCGCGTGCAGCAGCACTTGGTCGGCCTTATGAAACGTTTCGAGCAGGGGCGTACGTTCGCTGGCGACCGAAAGGAGTTTTTGATTCGGAATCACAATCAGCGTGTCGACACTCTCTTGCAGTTCGCGAATGCCGTCGTCGGCATGTTTTTTACGTTTTTTACCTTCGAAAATAAACGGCCGCGTGACCACGCCAATGGTGAGTGCGCCGAGCTCTTTGGCGATTTTTGCTACGACGGGAGCGCCACCCGTGCCGGTACCGCCACCCATGCCGGCGGTGACGAACACCATGTCGGAACCTTCGAGCGAGGCGACGATATCATTGTAGGACTCGATGGCCGCACGGCGGCCGATTTCGGGATTGGCACCGGCGCCGAGCCCCTTAGTGAGTTCGCGGCCGAGCTGGATCTTGCCTTCGGCCTTGTTGGCCGCAAGTGCTTGACGGTCGGTGTTGGCGACCACGAATTGCACGCCGTTGAGTCCGCCTTCGATCATCGTTTGCACGGCATTTCCACCACCGCCGCCGATGCCGATCACCTTGATATTGGCGCCGGAATTCGTATTTTCCTCGAGCTCGAACATAGATCCCCCTTTAGATCGGTCCGGCGCCTTGGTGCGCCTACCCTACATTGGTCCGACGCCTTAGGGCGCCTACCTTACATTCCCAACAAATTCTTCATGCGCTTGGTCCACTCGCCCGATTTGACATCGCCGACCAGAGAGCGCTCTTTTTCTTGAGATAAACCATATAACAAGACACCCACGACCGTGGCGCAGCCCGGCTGGCGGACCACGTCCACTAAGCCTCCGACTTTTTCAGGCCATCCGCGGCGAACCGGAACGTCGAGCACGAAGTCGCCCATTTCCACCAGTCCATGCAGCAAGCTGCCGCCGCCCGTGAGCACGACACCGCTGCCGAGCTTGCCGATCAAATTATTTTCCACCAACGTCTGATGAATCAGTTCCAGCGTCTCTTCCGCGCGCGCCTCGACGACCTCACAGAGGTCCCGGCGCATCAACGTGCGTGGTTTACGGCCGCCGACGCTCTCGACTTCGATCGACTCGTCCTCACTCACCATCTCAGGCAGTGCGCAGCCATATTTGCGTTTGAGAGTTTCAGCATGCGTTT
>JAYWAE010000092.1:0-2445 GCA_043782715.1 Pseudobdellovibrionaceae bacterium
TGCATCACGCCCAGCAGTTTACGCACGTCCCCGTCGTCCACGAATTTAAACAGCTTTCGGCACGACTCCGGCCCGAGGTAGTTGATCAGAATTGCGGCCTTTTCAAAGCCCCGCAATTCCTCATACTTCAGATTGTCGAGCCGGTTGAGGCGAATGACGCCTGCGTTCATGTGTCTCTCCTAGATAACCAGAGGCTGAAGGCGCCCGCGGCTTTTTCAGCGTCGAGCTCCATCAAATTCATGATGCGCTCTTTGAGCAATTCACTCTCGGCCTTGTTCGGATCCAGAGACTCTTCCAGCACCGGCAGCGCTCCGCTCATACCGGGCAGTGAATTGTCGACGGACTGCAACTCTTCGAGCTCTTCGATTGTCTTGGGCAACATGTCTTCGACCGTGTCCTGGAAGCTGTCGGTGATCCAGCGCATGAACGGACGGATGACGACGAAGAACAGCAGCACGATCATCAAGCTGATGACCAGCCACTTGCTGGCGGACTGAAAGAGCTTTTTGCGCTCGAGCGTACTCAGCAGGCGTTCAGCTTCGGAAAAATCTTCTTTTTGGAAGGCGATGTTCTCGACCGTCACGGTGTCGCCGCGCGCGGCATTGAAGCCGATGGCGCCGCGAATGACTTGCTCGAGCTTCTTCATCTCTTCCGGCGAGCGCGCGACATATTCCTCTTTGAGGTTGCCGTCTTTGTCCGTCGTATTCTTAACTATGCCATCGACCAAAACCGCGACCGACAAGCGCTCAATGCCGCCAGCCGATTCCTTGATACTGCGGGTGGTCTTGGGGACTTCGAAGTTCTGCTGCTTGAGTTCTTTGCGCACGTTTTGCTTGAAGCCGACCGAACCCGTGTCTTCGGCGCCGGGAAGATTGGCGCGGGTTCCGGGAATGCCCGTGGGATTGGTGCGCGCCCCGTCGAGCATTTCCTCTTCCGACTGCGACGACTTGAGCGCCGTGGCGTCTGGGTTCACTTCCTCTTCGTTGGTTTGGCTGGAGCGTGGATTCAACGTGGCGTCGACGCGGGCGATGACTTTTCCATTGCCCACGACTTTGCTCAAGACGGCTTCGATGCGTTCTTCGAAATTCTCTTCGACTTTGGATTTCATCTCCATGAGCTCGCCGCTGACGGCCGAATCCGCACCATAGTGCTTCGAAAGCACCTTGCCGCGCGAATCGACCACCGTCACTCGTTCAGGCTCGAGGCTCTCGACCGCGCTCGACACCAAGTAGGTAATGCCCCGCACTTGATCGTTTGAAAGTGTTTTGCCTGGATGCAGTTCCAACACGACGGAAGCCGACGGTTGACCGCCCTCTTCCATGAATGTCTTCTTTGCCGGCATGGCGAGAATGACTTTGGATTGCTTGACCGCGCTTAGCGTGTTGATGGCGCGCATGAGCTCGCCCTGCAGCGCGCGCTGGTAATTCACCTTTTGCGCATAAGACGTCGTACCGAAATCTTGCTTGTCGAAAATTTCCAGGCCGACGTGCCCGACCTTGGTGCTGCCCATCTCGGTCATGATCGCCATTTGCGTCGAATGCAAAAGGTCCTTGGAAATTAAAATCGTCGCGCCGTTGTCGGCGATCTTGAACGGAATGCCCTTATGCTGCAACTGATCCACGACCTGCGGCAACTGATCGGGCGGAATGTTGGTGAACAGGGGCACGTTGTTGGTACCGGAAATCATGAGCACAATCACTGTGGCCGTGATCAAGGCCATCGTGGTCGCGGCCAGTATCGAAAGGCGCTTCACCGGAGTGAGGCCCTTGTAGAACTGGCGGAACTGTACGACTAGGTGACTGAACAGTTTATTCATTTAGCGTCACACCTGCATCTTCATGATTTCTTGGTAGGCTTCGATAATTTTATTGCGCACTTGCACCATCAACTTGAGGGAGATATCGGCCTTCTCGGCGGCGATCATCACTTCCGGAATATTGTGATTTTTGCCGGTCGCGATCTCCTGCATCTTCACGTCCGCTACTTTTTGCATCTCGTTGACGTTACCGACCGCGGCTTTGAGAGTATCGGCGAAGGACTTTGGCGCTTCGCCACCGGGACTGACCGCAGGTTGCTGCGGGTTCATATTGGAATTGCGGATCTCTTTCAGCGTCGTGCCGCGATCCACCATCGTATTCGCATTTGAGATCGTCAATCCATCCATGGATATCCCTCTCTATATTATAATCCTACCAGAACCTTTTTGCCTACGGAGAGGAAAAATCCTCCCCTACTCAAACTATCGACCTATCTCCAGTGCTCCCAGCGCCATTTCCTTGGAGGCTTGAATTGCCGAGACGTTGGCCTCGTAGCTGCGCGTGGCTTGAATCATATTCGCCATTTCTTCCATCAAATTGATCTTCGGGTACGCCACATAGCCCTCGGGATTCGCGTCTGGGTGGTCGGGCTCATAGCGCAAATCAATGGCTTTGTCGTCGGAGTAAA
>JAYWAE010000093.1:0-2443 GCA_043782715.1 Pseudobdellovibrionaceae bacterium
CGTGATCCAAGCCTACTTGCGTGACGCCGTGGCCGACATCGATAAACTGATTGTGTTTGCCCGTCAGCGTGCAACCCCGTTCACCGTTCGTCTGGTGAAAGGCGCCTACTGGGATTTCGAAGTCGTGCATGCCCGCCAAAAGGGCTGGCCGATCCCGGTCTTCCTCAATAAAAAAGAATCCGACGCTTCGTTTGAGACCTGTGCCCGGCGCATGATTGACGCCTACCCGTCGGTTCGCTTGGCCGTTGGTTCGCATAACGTGCGTTCGATCGCGGCTACCCTTGCTTACGCTAAGTCTAAAAATCTCGACCCGCGCGCCGTCGAAGTGCAGATGTTGTTTGGTATGGCCGATCCGATCAAACGCGCGCTAGTCAAAGACGGTTACCGCCTACGTGAGTACGCCACCATCGGCGAGTTAATCCCCGGCATGGCCTATCTGGTGCGCCGGCTCTTGGAAAACACCTCCAACGAGTCTTTCTTGCGCTCCAAGTTCGCAGACAACATCTCCACGGATATTTTGCTCAAGAGCCCCTTTGAAGAGTTGATCGCTTCCAACGGTCAGGCGGTGCGTGATCCAAAGCGGTTCGAGAATGAACCGCCGGTCGACTTCGCCATCCCAGCCCGCCGCGATGAATTGCAAAAAGCTTTGAGTGATTGGAAAACAAAGTTTGGCAAAACGTACCCGGCCATCGTCGACGGACGCGAATTGAAATATTCAAAAACCATCACCAGCTTGAATCCTTCGCGCACCTCGGAGGTGATCGGTATCGTCGCCGCGGCCTCGACCGGTGATGCCGAGAGTGCCGTCAAAGTGGCGAAAGCCGCTCAACCCGCGTGGGCCAAGACCCCAGCCGCGGAACGCGCTCGCTTGCTCGACGCACTTGCGGAGCGCATGCGCGCCGAGAAACCCCGGCTCACGGCTTTACAGTGCCTGGAAGTGGGCAAGAGCTGGCACGAAGCCGACGGCGATGTCGCCGAAGCGATCGACTTCTGCGCTTACTACGCGCACGAAATGCGCAAACTTGCCAATCCCCGCCGCGTCGGTCACGCGCCCGGCGAAATCAGTCTTTACCACTATCGGGCGCGCGGAGTTTCGGTCGTGATAGCACCATGGAATTTCCCGCTCGCGATTCTCACCGGCATGGTGACAGCCGCGCTAGTCACCGGCAACACCGTCATTATGAAACCGGCCGAGCAAAGTTCTGTGATCGCAAGTGAGCTCATGCGTTTGATCAAAGACTCTGGCTTCCCCAAAGGCGTGGTCAGCTTTCTGCCCGGCTTCGGTGAAGAAATCGGCGAGTACCTGGTGAGCCACAAAGACATTTCGGTTATCGCGTTCACCGGCTCTAAACCAGTCGGCCTGCACATTCTCAACCAAGCGGCGAAGGTTCAGCCGGGCCAAGCGCACATCAAGCGCTGCTTGACCGAACTCGGAGGCAAGAACGCGATCATCATCGATTCCGACGCCGATCTCGACGAAGCCGTGATGGGCGTGATGCATTCGGCTTTTGGTTTTCAAGGGCAGAAGTGCTCGGCCTGCAGCCGCGCCATCGTGCTTGAACCGCTCTATGAACGATTTTTAGAACGCCTAATCGAGGCGACACGCAGTCTGCACATCGGCTACGCCGATGATCCGCGCTCGTTTTTGGGCCCCGTTGTGGACGAAGAAGCGTATGACCGGATTCGTGCGACCATTGAGAGCGCAAAGAACGGCGCGCGCCTCGCCTATCAAGGTCCCGCACCCGCGGGCGGATACTTTATCGGTCCGACTATTTTTGCCGACGTAGATCCGGACAGCGATCTGGCGCAGAAAGAAATTTTCGGCCCGGTTCTGGCCGTGATCAAAGCCAAGAACATGGATCAGGCGCTGCAAATTGCCAACTCCACAGAGTATGCGCTCACCGGCGGTCTCTACTCCCGAAGCCCGGCCACCATCGAACGTGTGAAAGCGGAATTCGAAGTCGGCAACCTGTATATCAACCGCGGCAACACCGGCGCGCTTGTCGAACGCCACCCTTTTGGCGGCTTTAAGATGTCGGGGGGCGGAACAAAGGCGGGCGGGCCCGACTACCTCTTGCAGTTTATGGAGCCGAGAGTGGTCACCGAAAACACAATGAGGCGCGGATTTGTCCCGAGCGAGGAAGAAACTGGCAAGGGCATCTGAGCCCAACCCATGAATTCTTATGCATATTATTGAAAAATTCACAGACTGCTCAGGCTCTGGGGCTTAGGCACAAGGATTGCTCGTTCTTCCCATGCAACAATTCCAATGGGGTTCACTTATGCTGAACGTTAGCGCCCGCGTGTTTTTTGCACGCCTCTGTGTAATTTCGATTTCGGCCGGCGCCGCTCTGCCGGCCTATGCGAAGTACCGTCCCCAACCGCGCCCGTTAATGGCAACGACTTGCGAAGCCGAATTGCAGGGCTCGAGCTATTTCACTCG
>JAYWAE010000094.1:0-6435 GCA_043782715.1 Pseudobdellovibrionaceae bacterium
TTACAGGCCACGGCGAAGGCGCTGAAGGGTCAAAAAGATCTTCCGGCCGCTCTACAAGCGGCGCGGCGTGGAGAGCAAAGCGTAACCACCGTCTTTAGAGCCAAGATGGAGCGCTTCCGCCAAATCGTAGGCGGCAATGTCATTTGCTCCGGTGACGACTGCGTTCGAGAAGCCGTCGTGGCAATGACCAGTTCGCAAAAAATAGAAATGGTGAACGCCGTGGCGCACGATTCGAGCACCCGCGGTGTGCGAATGGCCTTTGTCGGCCCAGCCGTTCGGGCGGAGTTCCGCATGCAGCTTGCCGCTCAGGGTGAGAGCATCGAAAAGGCCCTGCGCAAAGAACTTGCGGGCAAAATCGTACCCAAAAAATTGTCCAAAGTGACGTTCGGTCTGGACATGGAAACCACCAAAGTCAATGAGGGCGCGGTGAATCTGATCATTGGCAAAGGTGAACTCACGCGCTTCTCAAAAAATGAGCAAAAAGAAATTGAAGGCGCCTTCGCACGGGCATTGAAAAATATAAACGCTGACACCAGCCAGTATATTCAAGGCACCACTCAGCTACGTGAGACGACGCTGACGTTCGTGCCGGGAAGCGGAATTTTTGGAATCGACGAGGGCAACCAGAACAACTGATCCTATGTTTTAATAAAATAAAAAGCGGCTATTCGCGGCAGGCGCCGGTCATCAGCGCGGAAAGCTGGCGGAAGGAAGCTTCATCCAAATTGTGTTCCTGGATCCAATTTTTGCGCAGTTTATGTTCCGCTATGAGAGGAGCCCATAGTGCCTCTTTGGCCTTCGGACTTTTGTTGATCAAGCGCACCATCACGCGCGCGACTTCCACCTTTGCGGCGACGGCAGGACCACGGGATTGCCGCTCACGCACCCAGGCGCGCAAATCATCCTCACGCGATTCACGTGGATTGTTGTAGACCTCAAGATGCGGCTTGGGCCGCGAGACAAAAGCCCCGACCACCGGCAAAACTGAAGCTCCAAGTACTTCCGGTGCCGTGCGCCTCTCACCTTCGACCAGAAAGCCGGGCATGTACTCGATCGTTAGTGTCTCTAAGCCATTTGGCTGAACGACCATTTTATACAGCTGGCTTGCAAACTGCGGCAGCGATTTAAGCGCCGTAGTTCCGCTCTCCGGTGCGATTTTCTCCACCGAATCATAGAACCATGCCTTGTCGTCTAGATATATATAGAAGCCAGTGAGCTTATGCGCGCTCACTTCAGGAAAAACTAGGTACCTTTGATCGGCCAAGAATGGCTTCTCGACGCCTGAGCGTTTGCCCTTCGTATTCGCGGCTTCCGTAAGCGGTATCAGATCGCGGACGCAATCAAATAGAACGAGGGCCCGTGCAGGGCCCCCGATCAGCAGCGAAATTAAAATCACTAGGGTCTTAGGCTGACTCTTCATCCAGGTCATCATCTCCGAGTGAGCCGAGGCTATACTTCTCCACACGATAGCGCATGGAACGGAAGGTGATGCTGAGCAGCTTCGCCGCCTTCTTCTTCACACCACCGGCGGCGTGAATGGCTTTGATGAGCAGCTCTTTTTCGATTTGGCCCATGATCTTGTCGAGATCCAAGCCTTCGTCGGTCACTTGGATTTCATGCGTCGACGCCAGCTTGCGGCCAGACGGCGTATTCACGAACGGCGGCAAGCTTTCAGGTAAGACCGTCGCGCCGCCCTCGAGTGCAACCGTACGCTCGATGATGTTCTCGAGTTCGCGGACGTTACCGGGATAGTCGTATTTTTTCAAAAGTTCCATCGCATCGGCGCTAATACCGCCGACCGTTTTGCCCAGGCGGTCGTTGTACTTCTTGAGGAAGTGCGTGGCGAGTGCCGGAATATCGTCTGGGCGCTCGCGCAAGCTGGGCGTTTTGATGTTGATCACATTCAAGCGATAGAACAAATCTTGGCGAAAGCCGCCGGTCTTGACCATCTCTTCAAGTTCGCGGTTGGTGGCCGCAATGATACGTACTTCGATCTTGGTATCTTCCGTAGCGCCCACTCTGCGAATGACCCGCTCTTGAATCGCACGCAACAGTTTAACTTGAATGGAGAGCGGCAATTCGCCGACTTCATCGAGAAAGAGCGTGCCGCCATCGGCGACTTCGAACAGACCGGCTTTGTCGGCGATGGCGCCCGTGAACGAGCCTTTCTTATGACCGAACATTTCCGATTCCATCAGCGACTCGGGGATGGCGCCGCAGTTGATGGTCACGAACGGGCGTTCTTTGAGCGGGCCATTGAAGTGAATGGCCTTGGCGATCATCTCTTTACCAGTACCGCTCTCACCCGTGACGAGCACATTGGTCGGAGTTTGCGACACGCGTTTGATCAGTTCATAAATCCGGTGCATGGTTTCGGAATTGCCGACCAGATTTTGAAAGCTATATTCTTTGCTCAGTTCTTTTTTGAGCGTTCTGTTCTCGACTTCTAGATTTTTGCTGCGCAGAGCATTGGCGATGTTGATGCGCACTTCGTCGATCTTGAACGGCTTGGTGATGTAATCATAGGCACCGAGCTTCATGGCTTCGACCGCAGTTTCAGTCGTACCGAAGGCCGTGATCATCATGAACAGCATCTCGGGGTATTGATCTTTGACATTGCGGAGGAGCTCGATGCCCGTCATGTTCGGCATCTGCAAGTCGGAGATCACCAAGTCGATCGATTTTTTCTTGATCGTCTCGAGCGCCTTCTGCCCGTCTTCGGCCACCGTAACTTCGTAGCCTTCTTTGCGCAGCATGATCTCCAAAAATTCGCGGATTGACTCTTCGTCATCCACCACCAAAACGCGTGATTTCATATTGCTTTCCCTCGCTCTGTTCTTAGTGTCATAAATATCCCGGCATTGCTCAACCTTTGGTCACTTGTTTGAGCGGAATCAAGTCTTCGGTATGGACATCCCGATGTGCCGGAAACTCCACGACAAATTTAGTACCCTCGCCCTCGGTACTCTCGACGAATACACGCGCATCGTGCGCCTGTAGTATCTTGTGAGTCACGGCTAGACCAAGGCCCGTACCTTGCGGCTTGGTCGTGTGGAACGGCTCGAAGATCCGGTGCAGGTTTGCGGCCTTGATGCCACAGCCATTGTCGCGAATGATCAACACGACCGTGTCCTGCTGATCATGCGTTTCGATTTGGAAAACCGGCTTTGGAGTTTTGTCCATCGCTTGAAAGGCATTGATCACGAAGTTGAGCAGCGCCTGTTTGAGCTTGTCGCGATTGCCGAGAATTTCACATTGAGCTTTGAGCTGCAGCTCCTGCACGACATCCTTGCGTAGCTTCGGATTGAACTGCAGCGACTCCACCACTTCGCGAATGACGTTGTTGAGGTTGACCCGTACGCCGGATTTCTTTTCCGGGCGCACATAATCGAGGAACTCAGTGATCAACCCGTTCAGCCGGTTGATCTCTTTGTCCACGATGCGCATCAGCTTGAGATCTTCTTCTTGATGATTTTGCGGGCTGCCCATCATCAACTGGATGCTTCCGGAAATGCTGGCCAATGGATTGCGAATCTCATGCGCGATGCCAGCCGCCAATTGGCCGACTGCGGCCATTTTTTCCTGCTGCTTCATGTTGTCTTCGAGTAGTTTCTGATCGGTGCGATCGTCGATGAATAGTAGCCAGCCCTTCAACTTGCCGTCATTGTCTTTGAGGCGTGCGGCGACAATCTCGAGAATACGCAAGGGCTCATTCTCGCGCGTGATGCGCACTTCGCGCCGTTCGAATGGCAGGCTCTCATCTTCTACCAGGGCCGTCCAAGGCCACTCCAACTCGGGCACAATATCTTGAATTTTCAATTGCTGAAAATTATCCGCTGACAGAATGCGCGTTGAAGGGGGGTTGAAGTACTGCACGAACCCAGTACGGCTGACGACGACGATGCCTTCCGTGATGTTGTTGACGATCAACTCGTTGAGATTTTGCAGCGCCAGCAGGTCCGAATGTGCCTCTTGCAGCCGGGTGCCGACGAGGCTCAACTGATCGCTCAAACGTCCGCTCAAGAAAGTGACGGCCACAAAAGCCAAATTGTTTACAGTGAGCGAGAAGTAGAGGCTCTGCCCCGAAACTTCGGGCGAGAGCATGAGCAGCGAGCTGAAACAAATCGACGACCAGATTGTCAGCAACCAAGAGCCATCCTTGCCGAATACGAGGCCGCCAAGAATCAAGTTAACCAAATAGAGAAAGAGAAAGAGCGACTGGCTAGTGCCAGTGAAGTAAATCAGCGCCGTGACTGCCAAAGTGTCGAGCGCGAAGAGCACCGCATTCCAACGTGCCTGGTGCACCACTTGTTCAAACTGAAAGAGGTAAATGGCATTGAGCAAAAAATTAGTGAGCAGCACGCCGTACACCGGCAGCCAAATTTCGACATTGAGGAAGTTGCCCAAGCGCACTTGATAGATGACCGACACGATGAGAATGCAAACCAGGAACGCCGTGCGAATAGCGTGAACCAGAAGCCATGGCCGAGCCACGGTCTCGGTCATGGCCGGATCGACCAGGCGCAAGTTGCGGGGATGTATCTCAAGAACCGACATGATCAATTGCCAATGGTGTTGGCCATATTGAAGATCGGCAGATACATGGCGATCACGATCACGGCGATAATTCCTCCTAGAACCACCATCAACAAGGGTTCCATCAAGCTGGTCATGGCTTCCGTAGCATTCTCGACCTCATCTTCATAAAAATCGGCGACTTTAGAAAGCATCTGATCGATGTTACCAGTCTGCTCGCCGATCGAGATCATCTGGGTCACCATGTTGGGAAAGTAAGGAATTTTAACCAACGGTTCAGCCAGGGCGCGGCCGCGCGCCACCTGATCTTTAGCTTCGAGCAGCGCCTTTTCAATCATCCAGTTTCCCGTAGTGGCGGCTGAAATCTCCAGCGCGTCGATGATGCGAACACCAGACGTCAGCAGCGTCGAAAGTGTACGGGCAAAGCGTGCGATCGCGGCTTTTTTGATCAAATCACCGAGCACAGGGACTTCGATCATGATGGAGTCCATGACTTTGCGTCCGTCCTCGGTCTCGTAGTACATTTTAATGGCCAGTGGAATGGCCACGATTGACGCCACGATCACGTACCAAAAATGTGCGATGAAATCCGATGCGACGATAACTTGCCTGGTCAGCCAAGGTAGCTCCTGACCGGACTGCCGGAACATCGCCGCCATTTTCGGCACCACAAAAATCATAATGAAGACAACCACGACGATGGCAACCACGATAATCGCGGCTGGATAAAACATCGCCGACTTCACTTTGCCGCGAATCTTCACGCTAGTTTCAATGTACTCGGCGAGACGGTTCAGCACGGCTTCGAGCACACCGCCTTCTTCACCCGCCCGAACCAAGTTGATGTAAAGACGGTCAAAGACTGCGGGCTGCGTGGCCAAGGCTTCGGCAAGCCTGCGGCCGCGTTCGACTTCGGAACAAACACTGCGTAAGATATTGGCCATACCGACACTGCGCGCGCCTTTGGCCATGGCTTCAATACTTTGCACGATCGGAACCCCGGCACCGACCAGCACCGCGAACTGACGGGTAAAAACTTGCAAATCTTTTAGTGAAACCGAACTTCCAGCCAGTCCGCGGATCTTGGCTATGACATCGCCGCCGCCGGCACCCTTCTTGGGCTCCAAGCGCAACGGCGTCATCCGCTGGGCGCGCAAGCGTACGCGTGCCTCAAACTCGTTGGCGGCGTCGAGCTCGCCTTTGACGATCCGGCCGTCTTCCGACTTGGCTTGAAAATCGTAAATAGCCATAGTTTAGACTAGACTCCCGCCTGTTTGAGCATCTTGTCGAGTTCTTCGGGATCCGGGCTGTAGAAGAAGGCCTGACGCACATCGATCTTGCGTTTGAGCACATGCTTGAGCAGGGACTGGTTCAAGGTCATCATGCCGGACTTGTCTTGCCCGACCTGCATCATCCCATACACCTGATGAAGTTTGTTTTCGCGAATCAAATTGCGCACGCTAGGATTTAAAACCAGCACTTCGAAGGCGGCCAACATTCCCCCCTTGATTCCAGGCATCAGCCGTTGGCTAACGACGGTGTTGAGCGAAAGGCTCAGTTGTGCACGCACGCGATCCTGCTGGTCACTGGGGAACACGTTCACCACGCGGGTGATGGTCGAAATCGCGGAATTCGTGTGCAGGGTCGCAAAGACCAAGTGTCCGGTTTCGCAAATGTTGAGGGCGGCTTCAATGGTCTCGAGGTCACGTAACTCACCCATCATGCAAACATCCGGGTCTTGACGCAAAACGTGTTTGAGTGCCGAGCGATAGCTCACGGTATCGATGCCGACTTCGCGCTGGTTGACGATGCAGCTCTTATGCGGATGCACGTATTCAATCGGATCTTCGAGTGTGATGATGTGATTGCGGCGTTCGCGATTGATCTTGTCGATCAACG
>JAYWAE010000095.1:0-2441 GCA_043782715.1 Pseudobdellovibrionaceae bacterium
AAACTGCGGAACTTTGGCAATGCGTACCGAAATGTCGTTTTTGTACGGCGAGAACGGCGATGTGGCCTCCGAAATGTCTTCGCGCAGGCGCCAGAGATCTTTGGCTTGCTGTGGATTTTGCGCCTGAATACCATCGTCGATCCAACCTTGTTCGACACCGTTCTCGAACAGCTCGAGGGCGCGCTGAAGTACCGATTCGCCGGTGACTTCGATTTCAGCCAGTACGTAGTAGGGAAAAGTTCCGGCAAAAGGTTTTTTCAAATCTTGGTGATGTTTGGTCACGTGCTCAAGCGCCAAGTCGGTGAACATTTCAAAAGCCAAAATCGGCAGTTCTTTTTTGAATGCGTGGAAGATCTTCATCACGGCGTCGAGATTGGAAACGCCGAATACAAAGAGCGCTGGATCTTTTACGGGACGGGTGAGTGCGAGTGTCACCTTGGTGATCAGGCCCAATGTTCCTTCTGAACCGATCCAGAGATGGCGAAGATCGTAACCGGTGGCGTTTTTCACCAACGAATTA
This sequence comes from Pseudobdellovibrionaceae bacterium, assembly GCA_043782715.1. Taxonomy (GTDB): domain Bacteria; phylum Bdellovibrionota; class Bdellovibrionia; order Bdellovibrionales; family UBA1609; genus JALHOQ01. Next base: position 521 of record JAYWAE010000095.1, read on the forward strand.
TTCAAATGCAAAACTTCGCCAGTGCCCGTGACGACTTCAAGGCCGGCCACCCATTGCCGAATCAACCCGAAGCGCAAAACCTTGATACCGCCCGCATTGGTGGCGACGTTGCCGCCAATGTGGCTCGAGCCACGGCTAGCGAAATCGACGGGAAAATAAAGCCCCTTGTCTTCCGCATACTTTTGCAGCGTCTCGGTCACCACGCCGGCTTCGACAGTTACGGTTTGATCATCGGGATCGAACTCGAGAATGCGGTTCATTTTTTGAAATGAGACGACGACCTCACCGTGCAAAGCGACGGCACCGCCGCTCAACCCCGTGCGGCCGCCCGAGGGCACCAACGCCACCCGATTGGCGCGCGCCCATTTGACCAGCGCGACGACTTCGTCCGTAGTCTTAGGGAACACGATCGCAGAAGGCTTGGGCTGCAGATACTTCGTCCAATCGCGGCCGTATTCGAGCAAGCTCGACGGGTCGGTGAGCACGCGGGATGAATCAAATATGCCACTGAGGTCGCGGGTGAGTTGCGTCGTTTCCATGGCTTATCTAAGCGTGCGGATTTCAGCTCGGCAAGAGCTTTCGGATCGCTTCCACACGGGTGTCAGCTTGCAGTGAGTAATCCGCGGCGCTTTGACGCGTGCGATAGATGTCGGCGAGCACATCGAGGGCTTTGGCGGCGGCATTCAAACCTATCTGCGGTTGCGCGATGCAGATGTTTTCAACCACGGCGGCAAGCTCACTGACTTCGGGGAAGCCGTAGGTTTTGCCCGTGCCTTTGAGCTTGTGGAACGACTCACGCACATTGCTCATTTCTTTGGCCTGTACTTGGCTCGCGATCACCTGGATTTTTTCAGGTAAGGACTTTAAGTAGTCGCTGGAAAGGGTTTTGAGCAATTCTTCGAAGCTCATGCCGCGACCTCGCTCTGTTTGGGTACGACGTAGCGCCACTCAGGAAGCGAAAAGTAAAACGTGCAGCCGTCGCCCGGGGCCGAGCGCACGCCGATCTCACCGCCATGCTGCTCCACTAGGGCACGGGCGATCGCGAGCCCTAGCCCAGTGCCTTTGACCAAAGGAGTGCTGGCGTTGGTGACTTGGCGGAATTTTTGGAACAGCAACTCTTGATCTTCCGGCGCGATGCCTTTGCCCTGGTCGCGGACTTCAATGATAAGCTGATGGCGGTCGTTGATTTCGCAGCGGATCAAAACCGTTTTGCCGCGCGGAGAGAACTTGATGGCGTTTGAGAGCAGGTTGGTCAGCACCTGCTGCACGCGATCGCCGTCAATTCTGGCGTCGAGCGCGGGCATGGCTTCGCTCGCGAGCGTGACGCCGGCTTGGCCTGCGAGCCCTTGCAAACTGGCCAGTGAAGTCGCGATCAGGTTGTTGAGAGAATTCCATTCAGGATGAAGCAGCTGTTTGCCGGCTTCGATTTTAGCCAAATCGAGAATGTCATTGATCAATCGGATCAGACGGTCGGTTTCAGTTTCGGCTATGGACAAAAGATTCTCAGCCATCTCATTGACCTTACCAACCACTCCCGAGCGCATCAAGCTTAGCGAACCTTTGATCGAAGTCAACGGTGTGCGCAATTCGTGCGAGGCGATGCTGAGAAAATCGGATTTAGCCTGATCGAGCGTCCGCAATTGTTCCATATTTGAAATCACCCGTTGCGCCAGCGAATTAAAAGTCGCCTGCATGTGTCCTATTTCATCTGGCGCGGGTACACTGAATTGGTATGTGTATCGATCGTTGAGAAAGTCGACCATCTTGCGCGACAAGTCTTTCAGCGGACGTATTACCGTTCGTGATAGGAAGTATTGCAAGAACATAAAGCCAATCGCCAGCACGGCCAAAGACAGCGAGCCGAAGTAAAGCAATCGCTTCTCTAGAAAATCCAGCTCGTCGCGCGTGAAACGTTGGTACT
>JAYWAE010000096.1:0-6430 GCA_043782715.1 Pseudobdellovibrionaceae bacterium
GCGCCGGTGATGAAGTCCCTCGCTGAAGCTGCGGGTAAGGGGATGCCCGTTCTCGGCATTTGCAATGGTTTTCAGATTCTCTGTGAGTCGGGTCTGTTGCCCGGAGTTCTGGTGCGCAACGAGGGCCGCCGCTTTATCGACAAGTGGGTGGATTTAAAATTGATGTCGCGGACAAAATGGACTTCGAAGGGCCAAGAGCGCATGCACCTGCCGATCGCACACGGTGAAGGCCGCTTTTTTATGCAAGAAGACGGTCTTAAAAAATTATTCGACAAGGATCAAGTTTGGCTGACCTATGGCGGCGGAAATCCCAATGGATCTTTGCGTGATATCGCCGGTGTGAGCAATGAAAGCAAAAACGTATGCGCGCTGATGCCGCATCCCGAGCGCGCGATCCACGATTGGATGGGTAGCGAAGACGGCCGCGAAATTTTAGGCGCGCTTTTGAACTAATTTTGTTTCCGGTGCCGCTGGCGCCTGCGTTAGGACGAGTGAATGAACCAACAGGACCTGCAAACAAAACTGAGCAAATACCGCCTCTCGCAAGGTGAGTTCAAGCGCATCACCGAACTTCTAGGGCGGGAGCCTGCGGGCGTCGAGTGGGCATTGTTCTCGGCCCTGTGGAGCGAGCACTGCTCGTATAAGAGCTCGCGCGTGCACTTGAAGAAGTTTGCCTTTAAATCACCGCGCGTCCTGCAGGCGATGGGTGAGAACGCGGGCGTAATTGATCTCGGCCAAGGTGAAAAAGTGGCGTTCAAAATGGAGAGCCACAATCACCCGAGCTACATCGAACCTTATCAAGGTGCGGCCACCGGCGTCGGCGGAATTTTGCGCGATATCTTCACCATGGGCGCGCGCCCAATAGCACTGGCAAATTACCTTTGCTTTGGTGAGCCTACGGCTCCGCGCATGCAATCGATCGTCGAAGGCGTCGTCAGCGGTATTGCGGGCTACGGCAATTGCGTCGGAGTGCCAACGATTACGGGTCAGACTGAATTTCATTCCTCCTACAACGGCAATGTGTTGGTGAACGCCCTGGCTTTGGGATTGGTCGTCGGCGATGAGCCGATCGTGACCTCGCCGGCGCGGGGAGTCGGCAATTTGGTCGTGTATGTAGGCGCCAAGACCGGCCGCGACGGCGTGCACGGCGCCAGCATGGCCAGTGAATCCTTCGATGCCAATAGCGAGAGCAAGCGGCCGACCATTCAAATCGGCGATCCCTTTCTGGAGAAGTTGCTGATTGAGAGCTGTCTCGAGGTCATGCAAAAAGATTTAGTCGCCGCGATTCAAGATATGGGCGCCGCAGGCCTTACCAGTTCCTCATTTGAAATGGCCGCCAAGGGCGGTGTGGGCTTACGCGTCCACCTCGACAAAGTTCCGCTGCGCGATTCGTCGGTCGGGCCGGAAGAGATTTTATTGTCCGAGAGCCAGGAGCGCATGCTTTTGATTTGTGAACCGCGGCATCTCGAAGCCGTACGCGAAGTGTTTCAGCGCTGGGGCCTCGACGCTTCAGTTCTGGGTGAGGTCATCAAAGGCCCTGAGGTCGAACTGTTTTGGAAAAACGAAATGATCTGCAAGATTGATCCGAAGCTTTTGACCGACAACGCTCCGATGTATGAGCGTTCTTATGAAGCGTGGAAGTCGCGCACGACGAAAGATCCGCTGGCCGGTCGCGATTTGTCCTTGAGCGAAACGCTGTCTTCCGTGCAGGGAACTAGCCGGCGCTGGATTTATCAACAGTATGACCAGCGTGTCGGCGGCAAGACCGTGCGCGATTGTGACGACAGCTTGGCCGTTGTGCGCTTGCCCTCGAGCGGCCGCGCGCTGGCTTTGGTTCTGGGTTGCCGCCCGCACGTCATGCGCATGGACGCCCAAGTCGGCGGTTACGATGCCGCCTTCTACCCGGCCCTAGAGCTCAGTGCGAAGGGCTTTGAGCCGCTGGCGATGACCGACTGTTTGAATTTTGGAAATCCCGAAAAATCAGAAATCATGAGCGAATTTGTGGCCTCCGTGGAGGCGATCGCCGCGGCCAGCAAGATGATGGACGCGCCAGTCATCAGTGGCAACGTCAGTTTCTACAATGAAACTTTAAACGGCAATATCACGTCGACGCCCTCGACGGGATTGGTCGGCTTACGCTCGACCATCAAGGGCATTCCGCGCTCTGAGTTTACCGCTGAGGGCGAAGACATTCTGCTCTGGCGTTTGCCGGGTGTGAGCTTTATCAGTGACATTAAAGGTGAACAAAAGCCGTTTAGTGGGGAATTGGATCCGGAAGCTATAACCCGTTGGCTTGGTGAAGTGCGCGCGCTCGCACTGAGCGAAAATTTGCACGCTTCGCGGGTGGTGGGAAAATTCGGCCTCGGCTACGCTCTCTACCGCATGTGCGGTGAAGACCTCGGTGCACGTGTGCAGTCCGGGCCGTGGGCCGTCAGTCCAGCACCGTGGTCGACGGAGAATTTATACGAAGTTCTGCTCGTGGGCCCGGCGGCGCTACTGGCCGACGCCGAGGCACGGGCTAAGCGCACGCAGTCACAAGTATGGCGCTTGGGCCGCGTGGAAAAAGGTATGTTGGCGATGGATCAAGTAGAAACTCCACTGGCGAAGTTGCACACAACCTATCGCGGTGGATGGAGGAAGCACTTTGCACTCTTGGCATGAGGAATGCGCCATCTTTGGCGCTTGGGGCGATCCCGAAGCAAGCCGGATGACCTATCTCGGGCTCTACGCCCAACAGCACCGCGGGCAAGAGTCCTCAGGCATCGTTTCGCTGCACGAGAAACAGCACATCGTGCACCGGGGAGACGGCCTGGTGGGGGACGTATTCAAGGAGTCCGATCTCATTCGCTTACAAGGTAACGCGGCCATCGGACATAACCGCTATTCCACGACCGGTGCAAATTTAGTGTTCAACATTCAGCCGCTTTCGGCGGATCTGCTCAATGGTCCAGTGGCACTCGCGCACAACGGGAATTTCGTAAACGCCCAAGCCTTGCGCCAAGAACTCAAAAGCCAGGGCTCGATTTTTCAAGGCACCAACGACACCGAATGCCTTTTGCACATGCTCGCGCACCACAAATCATCCGACATCATCGAGTGTTTGAAGGAAAGCCTGCCGCGCCTGCTTGGAGCTTATTCGCTGGTGATCCTCACCCACGATCGCATGGTCGTGGCGCGCGATCCCTATGGCTTTCGACCGCTCGTGATCGGCCGCCGGCCCGTAGGCGATGGCTCGTTCTCTTGGGTCGTGGCATCGGAGACTTGTGCGTTTGATTTAATCGGCGCCAAGTTGGTACGCGAAGTGGAGCCCGGCGAGTTGGTCTATTTTGACAATCAAGGCGAGCACCGCGAGCGCATTCCCGGCGAAGCCAAACGCCTGGCCAAGTGTGTATTTGAGCACGTTTACTTCGCGCGGCCCGACAGCCAAGTATTTGGGCTCAGCGTGTACGAATCGCGCAAACGCATGGGTGAAATTTTATCGGCTGAAAATCCGATCGACGCCGATATCGTCGTGCCCGTTCCCGACAGCGGTGTGCCGGCGGCCATCGGCTACTCCCGCGCCAGCGGCATTCCATTTGAGCTCGGAATTATCCGCAACCATTACATCGGCCGCACCTTCATTCAGCCGAGCCAGAGCATTCGGAGTTTCGGTGTCAAAATTAAATTGAATCCGCAGAGTGAGGTTTTAAAAGACAAGCGCGTGGTGGTCATCGACGATTCACTCGTGCGCGGCACCACTTCGCAAAAAATCATTCGCCTGATCCGCGCCGCCGGCGCCAAGGAAGTGCATTTTAGAATCGCTTCGCCGCCCACCACCGGCCCCTGTTATTACGGAGTCGATACGCCGGCGAAGTCGCAGCTGATCGCGGCCCAGCACACCACCGAAGAGATTCGCGAGTTCATCGACGCCGATTCACTGGCCTATCTTTCGGTGGAAGGCATGATGCGCGCGGTTCACGGCAGCGGCAAAGAATTCTGCGCCGCTTGTTTCGACGGCAATTATCCGACTGTGATCGATCCGGTGACCGACGAGCCGTAGTCAACCGGCTTCAACGAATATGGACCAACCATGTCGCTTCGCCATCCAAGCCCAGCTCGAGGCAATTGCCTACCATTTTCAGCGAATAGAGCCCATCCGAAATTCGCGCGCTGCAGTTACGCGAGCCATAAGCCTTGGCGTTGGCTGCAGATTTGTTGACCTGCATGACATTGCCCGCGAATGAGGCGTCGGCCTGTGTCCAGGCTTGAGTTTGCCCTTCCGTCGAATAGCAGTCCTTGGTCAGCACCACCGATTTACCGTTGATGTTGAAAGAGAAGGTTTCGACTTCGCGCACCTGATCGTCGCCGTACATGGCTTGCCAGTTGCCGCTGAGGTCATTGCCCGGGAAGGTCGGACCTGAACACTCCTTGGTATCGGTCATCACCTTGAGATTGCCGTGCGGACTGTCCGTGAGCTTCTTGGTGTCACCCTTCATATCGCAGCCTAAGAGAAATAAAAACACGACGGCTGCTGTTGCGCTGGACTTCATGATCGGATCCTTCCCGAAATAGTTTAGCCTCTATCATATGCAGTTTTACTTAAATTTCTAGTCCATGAGCAAATTTAATAGGTTTTTAATTCTCAATCCGCGCCCTATCGAGCGTCTTGCGCCAGCTCTTGCGGCGGCCACGCAAATTCCAAATAAATCCATCGAGCACATAGTGTGAAGATTGCGGCAATGCCAGCAACGGCACCAGCCACGCCAAAGTCGCCGGGTCGGAAATACTTTCGACAAATTTAGGGAACACTTGCACGTGTTCGGCCCAAACGAAATTATCCCAAAGAAATTCTTCGCCATAGGCCGCCGTGACCAAAACCAAAATGAAAATCCCAGCATACTGCCAGGCCCTGCGGCCGCGCGCGAGCTCGATCGGCTTGCGGCTGGAGTAAGCCCATGTCAAAGCCATATAGGGAATGCCATGCGCGACGACATTGGTCATGGTGAACACCAAATCGGAATTGAACAGTACGATCCCGACGTTCCATGACAAAAGGGTTCCGAACGCGATGGTCAGGCGCGGAAAATTCCAAGCTCCGTCTATACGCTTCACGGATACTTCGCGAATGAGATAGAAAAGGACGGCTGCGACCAACGCGCAGCTTGCCGCCGCCAATAAAAAATCTCGCAGTCCGTTGGGCAACTCGCTCATGGAGAAAAAATCGCCGCTGCTGAACCAGTTGAAGGCGCGATCCGCATGCAGGTGCCAAAACAAAAGTGGAAATCCAGTGGCGCAATAGATGACCGCTCCATCCGCCCAGCGCCACCACGCCGGCGGCTGCTTTTCGCGCCGGGAATACAAGCGCATGAATCCAAATTGCTGGCGCACGAAGTGGAAGACGGCCAGATAGGCGAGTACGCGCCAGAATTTATCCGGTCCCCAAGAGTAAAGCGCGCCACCCCCAGCCCAGCAGACGAGGAGAATCAGTCCAAGTACAGGACTCAAGGCTTCGCGTTCTTCGCGGTCGAACCAGGAGCGGAAGAGTGTGCCATAGACGTGCGCGACGTCGATCAAGAGCACGAGCCCCACCCACGTCCATGGGTTCAAGTCTTTTGCATCGAGCCAGCTCGCGGGAAAAAACCAGGGCAAGAGAGAAACCAAGAATGCCGGCGCCAAGATGAAAGCGCAATCGACCGCGCGCGAATGGATCCAGGCGGGACGGCTCACGCGCGCCTTTCCATCACCTTCAAAGCCGCGCGCCGACCGGCTTCGAAACCATGCTCGAAAATCGAAATTCCGCTCATGTCGGTGTGGGCAAAAATCACGTTGCCGTAATCGGCCTGGGCCTGCCTACGCGCCTCTCCACCAATAAATCCCCGCCGGGGTTGAATCATGGCGTGGCCCCAGATCTTAGTTTCGATTTCGAGCACAGTGCTGCTGATTCCCGGATGCATGAGTTCCAGTTCCGCCAGTACGTCTTGGCGCCAATCGCCTAGTGAGCGTCCGCGCGCCCAGTTGCGCGCCTCTGCGCCATTCAAGTGCGTGAGTGGCCAGTACACGGTGAGTACGCTGCCGTTTTCGAAGCGCTTGATGTCTTGATGGGTCGCAACGACGTATCCGAGCTGTTCGCTTTCGTAACGAATATTGTCCCAGCTCAACGGTGCACGATGAGTACCAGGCGGCAAATGGTCGACAGTGACATTGGCGATCAGCCAGGTCGAATATTGAAACGCGGCTTTCATCGCCGGGTAGGTTTTTTCGTAGCCTTCGATGGTGTTAAAAGCCGTGTATCGGGGTGCGCTGTAAATGACCTGCTTGGCTTCGATGCGCCGGGTGACGCCGTGAGCGGCGTCATAGACATCGACAAGTGCGCCGTTTGCGTCGTTCTTAATATTGAAGACGATCTGCCCGGTCCGGGTATTTTCGACGACCGGTTTGCTCAGGTGGCTGC
>JAYWAE010000097.1:0-6428 GCA_043782715.1 Pseudobdellovibrionaceae bacterium
TGTGATCTCTAAATCAAATTTGATGAATTGCTCGCAGATGACCTTGGCCTTGTCCCCGCGCATCCCCGCCACCGCGTAGTCCCACGCGGCTCCTACTTCTTCAGCGCGTTTGACCACCGACTGGCCCTTGCCCGACGACGACATCACGGGCTTGACGACATTTGGAAAGCCAATGGCTTGGCTGATGCGTTCGAGCTCGGCACGCGATTCCGCGTAAGCGAATTTGGCCGTTTTCAATTTCAAATCGCGCGCCGCCATATCACGAATGGCGTCACGGTTCATGGTCAAGTGGGCCGCCATAGCCGACGGTGTCACCTGAATGCCGCGCATTTCGAATTCGATCAGCTTCTCGGTCCGGATCGCTTCGATTTCAGGAACTATGATATCAGGCTTGTGCTTGACGACGATTTTTTCGAGCTCCGCAGCGCTCAGCATATCAATCACTTCAAAGCTGTCGGCCACCTGCATCGCAGGTGCGCCAGCGTAACGATCGGCTGCCACCACGTTGAGGCCCAAGCGTTGGGCGGCAATCACGAATTCTTTGCCGAGCTCACCTGAGCCGAGGAGCAGTAATTTTTTGGCGGTTTTCATGCCCGGAAAAATCACTCACAGGCGATGAAAAGTCATCAACCAAAGCGAACGGAACGCATGGCTATGGAGCCATTTTGCATTTCCGTGAATGGAAAACTGACTTTTTCTTTGGCCTCGCTGAAGCCGAGTGCGTACGCAAGCGGTGCATAGTGTTCTGGTGAAGGCGCAGCCCGGCGCACCAGTTCCGGCTCGATGCCTTTGAAGTCGAGAAGCATGTCGAGATCGCGATTGAGTAACGCTCGTTCCATCAAAGCGTCGAACTTTTCGGCCCATGGAAAAGGCTCGACGGCAGCATTCCACGAAAAATCGCGCAGATTGTGCACGATATTGCCGGAACCTATGAGCAAAAATCCTTCGTCTCGCAACGGCTTTAGACGGGCGGCAAGATCAAAATGCTCACGCATGCTCAAAGTCTTATTAAGACTGAGTTGAGTCACCGGAATGTCGGCGCCGGGATAGAGAAAGTTTAGCACCGCCCAGGTTCCATGATCGAAGCCCCAAGTCTTAGTGCGGGTCGCCCGGTGGCCGAGAAGCTCGCTTACGCGGGCGGCAAGCTCAGGCGCGCCTGGCGCAGGATATTGAATGCGGTAAAGTTCCGGCGGGAAGCCGAAAAAATCGTGAATGGTAGCAGGCGCTTCGGCCTCGAGGACCTCAGTCCCGCGCGTCTCCCAGTGGGCGGAGACGGCGAGAATGGCTTTCGGCCTCGTCAGTTCGCGCCCCAGCTTGCCCAGGTACTGCGCGTAGGAGTTGCCACCGAGCGCATTCATGGGTGAGCCGTGGCCGATAAACAAGGCCGGTTGCATGGCTTACTTCTTCGCGGCCGGGTGGCCAGCTTCGATTTTAATACTGATCGTCAGCTCATCGCCAACGATCGGGCCGGCTTCGATGGCTTTGTTCCACGCCAGGCCGAAATCCTTACGGTTGATTTTGGCGCTAGCGGTGAAGGCGACTTTGTCGTTGCCCATGCCGTCGTTGATCGCGCCCATGTATTTGCCGTCAAACGTAACAGGTTTAGTTACGCCGTGCAAAGTGAGCTTGCCTTCCATCTTGAAAGACTCAGGCGAGCCTTTGATCGACGTGCTTTCAAACGTCATTTTGGAGAACTTCGCCACGTCGAAGAAATCCGGCGACTTCAAGTGCTCATCGCGCTTGCCATTGCCGGTGTCGATCGAGTTGACGTCGACGTTGGCCTTGACGTTGGACTTTTCAAATTTGTCGGCGACAGTGATGCTGCCTTCAAAATTTTTGAACCTGCCGTCGACCGACGAAATAACCATGTGCGAGATATCAAATCCAATCGTGGAGTGAGCCTGGTCGATGGCATAAGTGCCGGCTTTGGCCGGAGCGGCGTGAACGGAAAACGAGAGCGCGGCTGCGGACAGCCAGGTAGCGATACTGATGAGTTTCATTTGAGAGACCTCCTGTAGTAACGAGTATCGGTGAAGCACCGTTGTTATGGTAGTAGACACAATCAGAACTTTATGTTCTATTTTTTGCAACAATGAATTCGCCCATCGATCTCAACCGTATGCAGATTTTCAAACAAGTAGTGGCGGCGGGCAGCTTTTCCAAAGCTGCAGCACTGCTGCATCAACCCAAGTCGCGAGTCAGCCGTAATATTTCGGCGCTCGAGCGGGAATTGGGTGTGCAGCTCATCTACCGCACGACGCGCCAATTCCGTCTGACTGACGCAGGACGTGAACTCTACAATCGCTCACTCGCCCCGCTCAACGAATTGTCGTTGATTTTAGAAAACGTCAGCTCGGTCCCCGATGAGCTTGCCGGCCTGATGCGCCTCACGGCCCCGGAAGATTTAGGCGTAACTTTGTTGGCCGACGTGTGCCGCGCATTCACCGAAATTCATCCGCGAGTCCACGTCGATTTGCATTTGACCGGCGAGGTTTTGGATTTGGTGAAAGAATCGATCGACGTAGCCATTCGCATCGGGCGTTTGAAAGATAGCTCCCTGCTGCAGAAAAAAATCGGCAAAGTGCGGACTGCGCTTTTCATGAGCCCGGCACTGCGCCAACGCAGCGGTACGATGACCCGCATCGAAGACCTAGAGACAGTTCCATTTTTGGCGTTTATCAATAGCCAGCGCGGCCGCTTGAAAATCGAGTTGAGCAATGGCAAAAGCCGGCGCAGTCTGAAAGTGAACACGGTGTTCACCACCAACAATCATCTCGTCCTGCGCGCGATGGCCGTGCAAGGCGTGGGCATGGCCATGTTGCCCCTGTTCTTGGCACAAGAGGAGTTGCGCCAGGGCGCACTGGTGCAGGTGTTCAACGACTGGAGTAGCGAAGAAGTGCCGATCCAAGCCGTGATTCCGCAGCAAAAAGAGATCTCGCCACGCGTGAAACGTTTTATGGAATTCGCCGCCGCCCAACTGGCGCCGTATTTCGTGTGAGGATTTTGTGAAGATCAAACTTTTTCATCAGATCGGCTTGGGTGGCGAAGACAGCGCCGCCGTCCGAAAATTCATCAGCGACAATGGTCTCAAGGACGTGATTGAGTTCTTCAATATCAAGTACGACGAGTCGCGCGCGGCAGCGCAGGCCCTGACCGGCTCGGTTGAAGCGCCGGTACTCGACGTCGATGGCAAAGCCATCCGCGGGCGGGAATTGATTCTCGACTGGCTGCGGACGAACGTACTCGCGCAACGCGAATGAGCCGAGTTCATTCCGCCAAGTAAAGCTGCAGAGCCATTTTTCCTTACTGTTTGGCTTTTTCGTTGGCCGGTGCGGGCGCCGGTGGCGCGCCTTCGGCGGGAGCGATGTACGCCGGTTCGCCAGCCATAAAGAAGAACTTGTTGTCATCGAAGGCCCAGCCGACCTGGCGGCTGTACACTTCCGCTAACGCCAACGTGCTGTCGACCAATCGCTCGCGAATCAGCGCGTGATACATTTCGGCGTTCTTCTTGAGGTCTTCGCGCTTCGACTTCTTGTCCATAGCCAGCAACTTCGGAATCGCTTTTTGCGAGCGCAGGGCGATCGCTTCCATCAACTCCTGCACCGACTTCGAAGCGTTGGCTTTTTTAAATGCCGGCCACTGTTTTAGAGATTCACGATTCACTTCGGAATTTAGCCCCGGGTAAAGCTGATCGACCATGACTTCTTCGAAATATCCGTGAATTCCCTTTTGACCGGTCAATTGGCCGTCATAGTTTTCACTCACGTGCAAGGGCATGCTCAAATCGCCAATATAGTGAGCCATCGTACCGGCGAGGAGCAGCCATTGCTCCTGCAGCTTCTGCCGTGCAGGTCCGGTCTGCTCTTTCATTTCGCGCAACTGGGTGGTGACCGCGGTCAGTTGATCGTTCATTTCGCGAATGCGCCAAAAGGCCCGGCCGGCATCCGCCTTTACTTCCGGAAACTGGGTTTCGAATTCTTTGCGCGTCAGCTCAAACGGCTTGGTGACATCCGGATGCTTGGCTTTCTCGCGTTCAAAAATCTCCAAATCGACGAAATGTTCATTGCGTTCCACTGAGTACGTTGCGGGACGCTTCCATATAAAGTCCGGAACGTTGGCGTAATAGCCAAAATCAAAACTGTGGCCGCGCAAAAAGTTGGCGTCTTTCTCAGCGGAGGCCAACAACGCGCCGTTTTCCGCGACGATTTGGTGGCCACGTCTGCCCCATGCAAAGGCATCGAGAGAGACGATTGTGCAAAGTATCAACAATGTGGAAGCAAGTATTTGTGTTTTCATAGGATCGAAGATCTAGCACTTCCACAGTTCGAAAACAAAACGGAATGCACCGGGCAAATACCTTGACGGGCAACCCATCAAATGCGACTTAGTTGCATTAACAAATTCACACCCAACTGGAGTCGTTATGCTCGGTCGCATCTGGTTTCTCATCCTTTTGCTATCCGCACCCCTGGCCACGTTCGCGCAAAATAACTCTTTGAAATCGCCCAACGTGAGTGCCAATACGCTCTTTTTGTATCGTAACTCCAATTTTCATCAAGAAGACGCGGACGAAACGCGCAATGGAGTCGATCTACGGGAAGCTGAGCTCATGTTTTCTTCGGATGTCGATCCCTATAGCCGGCTTTCGCTGTTGCTCAGTGTTCATCCCAATTACAAATTTAATGCCACGAGCGGCAAGGTCGAGCAAACATGGGCGGTCGAACCGGAAGAGGTTTTCGCCGAAACCGACCAGATTCCGGGAGTGACAATCAAAGCCGGTAAATTTAAAGCCGCATTTGGCAAACACAATCAGTTACATACCCACGCCTATCCATTTATCGATGCACCTTTGGCCAATTCCAAACTGCTTGGCGAGGAGGGATTGAATGACGCCGGCGTGTCGGCCGCAGGCCTCCTGCCGGTTGCTTGGTTCAGTGAAATCACAGCCCAATATCTGCGCGGCGCCGGCGAAAATGCAGAATTTAGCTCCCCCACTTCGGGCGACGGAGTGGGCGTTGGGCACTGGAAGAATCTGCTTGATCTGAGCGACGCCCTCACTATGGAGATCGGCGCTTCGGTTGCCAAGGGCGGAAATGCCACGGGTGGGTCCACTTCCCTTTACGGAGGGGATTTAACTTTCAAGTGGCGCCCCGTGACCGGCGGCAAATACCATTCGGCGATCGCGGCGGCCGAGTTCATTCACCGCGACATGCAACAAAGTGGAATTGCGGATGAAACCGGCAAGGGCCTTGCGCTGTGGGGCCAGTTTCAATTTGCCGAACGCTGGGCCTCCAATGTGCGCTACGAAACACTCGACGTGCACAATTCAGTGAACCCCGATTTGCCAAATCTGCTCACCACCAAAGAGTGCTTCGGACTCACCTTCAACGCCACCGAGTTTTCGGCGTTCCGGCTCGAGTACGATATGGCTCATGGCCCGGCGAATGCAAAGGGTTCAAACAATGAGAAGACGGTCTATCTGCAAGCAAATTTCACCATCGGCGCGCATCCCGCGCATTCGTACTAGAGGAGGCGCTATGAAACACTTGATTTTAATCCTTGGACTTTTGCATTCACTGACCGCGGCCGCAAAGATCAACGTGGTCACCACGACAACCGACCTACAAGCGTTGGTTGAAACCGTAGGCGGAGACAATGTTACAGCCTACGCCATTGCCAAAGGCACTCAAGATCCGCACCAGATAGAAGCTAAGCCTTCGTACATGGTAAAAATGCGCGATGCCGATTTGGTTCTAGCGCAAGGTTTAGAGCTCGAATCGGCCTGGATTGTCCCGCTCATTCAGGGTGCGCGCAATCCCAAGGTGGCCGTCGGCTCAATGCGCTTTTTGGAACTCGCCGATAAGTTGGAACCGATCGAGGTACCAGTGGGCAATGTAACTCGCGCCCAGGGCGATGTTCATCCGGGCGGCAATCCTCATTTTCAAGTCGATCCCATACGCCTCGGCAAAGCCGCCGTGTTGATCGCGGCAAAGCTCGGAGAAATCGATTCTGCCAACCGTGCGCTGTTCAAAGCCAATGCCGAAAAATTTCAAAAGCATATGGAGGAGCGAACTAAGGAATGGACGAAACGAGTCGCCGCCACCAAGTTTCGCGAGGCCGTCACGTTTCACAAAGGTCTGACTTACTTCCTCGACCGCTTCGGCATGTCTAGCCCGATTCAGCTCGAACCACGCCCTGGAATTCCACCCACGGCCGCGCACCTTATCGAGGTCGTGGAGCTGATGAAGAAACGTGACATCCATTTGGTCCTAATAGAAAATTATTACGACGATAAGGCCGGCGAAAAGGTCAAAGAGGACGTGCCCAATGCCAAGATCGCCGTAGTGCCGATTTCAGTCGGCGGTGAACCCGGAATCAAGGACGGCGAGCAACTCATTGAGCGAATCGTCAAGATCATCGAGGAAAAA